>PBGF01000010.1 GCA_002718915.1 Methanobacteriota archaeon
GATTTAACAAAGCGAACACACAATTTAGCAACTAGTGTTGATTTAATAGCTGGAGATACACTCGGAATTAACTTAGTTTACGAGGGTTGGGATGATATTAAAATTCACTATGATAATTCAACTTATGACACGGGACTAAACATAGTTGGTAAACACAATTTCTTTTTCGCTCCAACATGGTCTGGAACTAAAGTAACTGTTGAGTTTGCAGAAGCTTGGCCAGTTAATTGGGATACAAATCTTGATGGCGGATACATCATGCTAATGGGTGANGANATGTATATGGCNGATAATNCNAAAGCATCNGTATNNCAGANGGTAANGAATANACTNTNAGTANNGCNAANGGAAGNGCTGAAGTTACNTCTNTAATTATNNNATGGACNGAAGTTNCTGGNAANGGAATCCGATTGATGATGGATTANAATNCGTTTGATCATGCNATGGGNGGAAACAACACTAATGGAACTGCNGGNAACCCACCTNTACTAACCATAAATCTNCAGAAAGCTGCNNGTGCNNTAGGNGATGAAGGCGGATTACTAGGTTTACCTGGATTTGAAATTATGATAGCTATTCCAGCAATAGCATTCGTAGCTAGAAGATACCGAACTAACTAAATGAAAGCATTTTTTCAATAGGCTTAGCTGCCTTCGAAATTATTTCCTTAGATAAATTTACTTCCCACTTTGATAAGTCTGAACCCGAATCTATAGCTTCTAAAATTGGCTTTATCTTGTCTAAAGATATTTTTGCCATATGATTACATCTTACTGAACAAGCTGTACCAAATTCAACTGTTGGAAACTCTTCCATTAAATTAGAAGTTAATTCACACTCTGAAGCTACAAATGCCTTGTCAAGAGTTCCTTCCTCAACTCTTTTTGCAATATCATTCCTAATTTGAGTTGTACTTCCATAATAATCTGCTTCCTGAAGAACTTCTGGTTTACATTCCCAGTGAACATAAAGCATTCTTCTAGGATGATTTTTTGTCAAGCCAAAAGACTCTCGCATTGCCATTATATCTTGNAATGAGAACTTTTCATGTACTTCACAAACTGCTCCCTTTGTATCATTACCCTTTCCTGGATAGATTATTTTCTTCTTACCTTCTAAAACATTTTCAAGATTTTGAGCAAAGAAAAGATCTGGAACAAAAATTAACTCATCCCCTGGCATTTCCATTGCTATCTTTTCAGCGTTTGCTGAAGTACAACAAACATCACATTCTGCCTTAGCTTCTGCATAACTATTGATGTATATCATTACAGGAACTCCGGGATTTTGAGCTTTTAATTCTCTTACTTGCTCTGCACCAAAATCATCTGCTAATGAACAACCTGAATTTTTATCCGCGATTAGAATAGTTTTATCTGGATTCAACACTTTAGCTGTTTCAGCCATAAATTTCACTCCATTGAATATAATAATATCAGAATCTGTCTCAACTGCTTTCATACTAAGAGCCAAAGAATCTCCTTGTTCTTTTTCAGTTGATAAACCAAAAACCAAAGGCTCCATGTAATTATGCCCAAGCATGAATACATTATGTTTCTTCTTTAATTCTAATATTCTGTGAACTGTAGATGCATGGAGTTCAATATCTATTGGAGTTAACGTAGGATTATTTCGCGAATAAATTTGAGATTTCACTTCTTCCAAAGTGAGGCTACTGGAAATTTTAGGAGCACTCAGCATTATTGACTATTATGAACTACCATGGAGGGATATAAATTTAATGTTCTACGAGACACTATGAAGTGACTTTTATATAGGACTAATTTGGTCCAATTACTCCGAGGTCATTCGCACTGACATGAGAATAAACAAATTAACGGATTACTCAATCGTAATTATGACAAATATGGTCATAAAAGATGAAGTGAAAATGTACACTGCAAAAGAACTTGCTGAAACTACAGGCATACCTTTGCCCACAGTTACTAGAGTTCTAAAAATGTTGTCAAAGGGAGAATTACTAGAATCACAAAGAGGACCACAAGGCGGATATTCATTGACTAAAAGTGCAAAAGAAATCTCTGTTGCAGAAGTAATCGAAGCCATGGAAGGCCCTATTTCTTTGACTGAATGTGCAAGTGATAATTGCGGATGTTCATATGAATCATATTGTGCTGTTGGAAAACCCTGGCAAAAAATAAATAAAGCTGTAAAGGAAGTTTTAGAAAATATTAATCTAGCTGAGATGGGAATGAAAGATGAAAGTCAAAAATTATTAAAATTAACAAACATAACGGAGATGAGCTTGTGAAACAAGATTCAGAAACTGAAATGTTAAAAGAATACGCTGAACAGGACTACAAATATGGTTTTGTAAGTGATATTGAATCTGAAACATTACCTCCTGGTCTTAATGAAGAAACTATCAAATTCATTTCTAAAAAGAAAGGTGAACCTCAATGGTTAACTGATTGGAGGCTCAAAGCTTTTGAAAGGTGGAAGAAAATGAAAGAACCACATTGGGCCAATATTGAATATCCTGAAATAGATTATCAAGCAATTAGTTATTATTCAGCTCCAAAGAACTTGGATGATGCACCTAAAAGTTTAGATGAAGTTGATCCTGAATTAATTGAAACATACAATAAACTGGGTATTCCACTACAAGAACAAGAAATTCTAGCTGGAGTCGCCGTTGATGCAGTTTTTGATTCTATGTCAGTAGCTACTACATTTAAGGATAGATTGGCTGAAAAAGGAGTTATATTTTGCTCAATATCTGAAGCTGTTAAAGAACATCCTGAACTAATTAAAAAATATTTAGGATCTGTAGTTCCAAGAACTGACAATTTTTTTGCTGCACTAAATTCAGCTGTATTTACCGATGGATCTTTCTGTTACATTCCTCCTAATACTAGATGTCCTATGGAATTATCTACTTATTTTAGAATCAATGAGCAAAACACAGGTCAATTTGAACGAACACTAATTGTTGCAGACAAAGGATCTCATGTTTCATATTTAGAAGGATGTACAGCTCCAAAAAGAGATGAAAATCAATTACATGCTGCCGTAGTCGAATTAGTTGCATTAGATGACGCTGAAATAAAATATTCAACAGTACAAAATTGGTATCCTGGTGATAAAGATGGAAAGGGTGGAATCTATAATTTTGTAACTAAAAGAGGTGCCTGTAGAGGAGATAACTCAAAAATAACTTGGACACAAGTTGAAACAGGTTCAGCAATTACCTGGAAATATCCTTCTTGTGTTTTACATGGAGACAATTCCGTAGGTGAATTTTACTCTGTAGCATTATCTGCATTAAAACAACAAGCAGATACTGGAACAAAGATGATTCACATTGGTAAAAATACCAAAAGTACGATTATATCAAAGGGAATCTCAGCTCAACGTGGACAAAATACCTATAGAGGGCAAGTTATGATTAACAAATCTGCATCTGGAGCTCGTAATTACTCTCAATGTGATTCGTTATTAATTGGTGAAGAATGCGGAGCACATACATTTCCATATTTAGATGTCAAGAATACAAAATCACATATTGAACATGAAGCTTCAACTTCAAAAATTGGTGAAGATCAAATATACTATTGTAAGCAACGTGGAATATCTGAAGAAGATGCTATCAATCTAATTGTGAACGGTTTTTGTAAAGAAGTGTTCAAAGAATTACCGATGGAATTTGCTGTCGAGGCTCAAAAACTTCTCGAAGTTTCTCTTGAGGGAAGTGTAGGTTAAAATGTTAAAAATAAAGAATTTACATGCTAGCGTAGAAGAAACTTCTATNTTAAATGGAATAAATCTAGAAGTGAAGGCTGGGGAAACCCATGCAATTATGGGACCTAATGGGTCAGGTAAGTCTACATTGGCTCAAGTACTTGCAGGTCATGAAGACTATGAAGTAGATCAAGGAACTGTAGAATATTTAGATAAGGATTTACTAGAATTAGATGTTGATGAGAGAGCATGTGANGGAATTTTCTTGGCCTTCCAGTATCCAGTTGAATTACCTGGAGTCAATAATACCTATTTTTTGAAATCTGCCCTTAATGCACAAAGAAAACACAGAGGTGAAGAGGAAATAGATGCAATGGACTTTATGGACATAATTAGTGATAAAATCAAACTTCTAAATTTAAAAGATTCTTTACTAAAAAGGCCAGTAAACGAAGGATTCTCAGGCGGGGAAAAAAAGAGAAATGAAATTTTCCAAATGGCAGTCCTAGAACCGAAATTAGCATTATTAGATGAAACTGATTCTGGACTAGATATCGATGCTCTGAAAATTGTAGCAAATGGAGTAAATGCAATGAAAAATGATGAAAGAGCTACAATTGTCGTAACACATTACCAAAGGCTATTGAATTATATTGTTCCTGATTTTGTGCACGTACTTGTTGATGGAAAAATAGTTAAATCTGGAGATAAAACGCTTGCTCTTGAACTTGAAGAAAAAGGATATGAAGAAGTAATAAAGGAAGCGAAAAAATAAATGAAAGTATTGAATAAGATTTCTGCTGATTTTGATAATACAATCAATGAAAGTGATGCTAATCTTAGGAATATTCGTGTTGAAAACTTTGATGAATTTCAAAGGACGGGAATTCCAACATCAAAGGAAGAGTTTTGGAAATATACTGATCCTTCTATAGTAAAGAATTCAGAATTCAGCTTAGGAATTCCAAATAATATTGAAAATAATGATTTTGATATTGTTATTGTAAATAGTAAAGTAATTAAACATAATAATAGTATTAAGGTTACTGATATACAAACTGGATTAGAAAAAAAAATTATTGGAAAAAATAATTTTAATAAAACAAACAACCCATTTATCAATCTAAATAATGCATTTTTAAAAGAAGGATGTGTTATTAATTTTGAAAAGAATAGTGAAAAAGAAATTAAAATTCTTAATATTGTAGATAATGCAAAATCTGAACAAATTATTCATCCCAGAATTGTTGTAACTGCTGGAAAAAATAGTAATATTACTATATTAGAAGAAGTAAGATTCTTAGGTGAAATGAAAAATTTAGTTAATTCTGTTACAAATTTTTATTTAGAAGAGGGTGCAAATGTTGAGCATGTTATGATTGACGATTATTCTAAAAATACTTATCAAATATCAAACATACTTGTTAAACAGAAAAAAGATAGTAACTTTTCTTCCTATAATTATTCTAACGCAAAAAAGCTAGCTAGAAAGGATTTCATTGTTGAACTGAAAGGACGAGGCTCCCATTGTGATTTGAGAGGAGTTTATCTTGCTGATAACGACAATCATATTGATCACCATACTATAATCGAACATGAAAAAGAGCATTGCACAAGTAATGAATTATACAAAGGAATTCTTTCCGGAAAATCTACCGGAGTGTTTAATGGAAGAATACATGTTCATGATGATGCTCAGAAAACTGATGCGATCCAAAGTAATCAAAATCTTTTGCTAAGCGATAATGCAATAATACATACAAAACCTGAACTAGAAATTTATGCTGATGATGTGAAATGTACTCATGGAGCTACAGTTGGTCAATTAGACGAAAAAGGGATTTTTTATCTAAGAGCAAGAGGAATAAAGAGAAAAGATGCTCAAAAAATGATGATGAGGGCATATGTAGGTGAAGTGCTTAGTGGAATCAAAAATGATAAGACAAAAGACAAACTTTTAGAAAAAATTATACGGAATATTCCGGATGGAGATTGATGATAAAAGAAGAATTCCCTATTTTATCTAAAAAAGTTAACAATAAATCACTAATTTACTTAGATAATGCTTCAACAACTCAAAAGCCAAAAACAGTAATAGAAACAATACAAAATTATTACGAGTCCACAAACTCCAATATTCATAGAGGTGTACATCACTTAAGTCAAAAAGCTACTGAAGAATATGAAAAATCACGGGAAACTATTCAACATTTTATAGGGGCAAAATCATCAAAAGAAATTATCTTCGTTAGAGGTGCGACTGAAGCGGTAAATTTAGTAGCTAATAGTTACGTAAAGCCCTTACTTTCTGAAGGCGATAACATTATTATTTCTCAAATGGAACATCACGCAAATATTGTACCTTGGCAAATAATTGCAAAAGAGAAAAAAATCAAGATTAGAGTTGTTCCGATTAATAATGACGGTGAACTAATAATCGATGAAATAGATAAATTAATTGACGAAAAGACAAAATTTATATCGTTAAATCATGTTTCTAATTCATTAGGTACTATCAATCCTATCCGTAAATTAATACAAAAAGCTCATCAAAATGACATCCGAATAATGATTGACGGAGCTCAAGCTGTTCAACATATGAAAGTTAATGTTGCTGAATTGGATGTTGATTTTTATTGCTTTTCAGGTCACAAAATGTATGGCCCTACTGGCATTGGTATACTGTATGGTAAAAAAGAAATTCTAGATGAAATGGAACCATACCAAGGAGGTGGCGATATGATTAAATCTGTTACATTTGAAAAAACCATATACAATGACGTACCCCATATTTTTGAGGCTGGAACTCCAAACATAGTTGGGGCAATTGGACTTGGTAAAGCTGTAGAATTTATTGAAAATATAACTATTGAAGAAATTGAAAAACATGAACTTAATTTACTAAATTATGCAACCGATAAAATTAAGAAAATTAAAGGTATCCAAATAATTGGTAATTCAAAAGTTAAAGCAAGTGTTATTTCATTTGTAATGGAAGGAATTCACCCCCATGATATTGGGACTATTATGGATAACTTAGGAATTGCAATAAGGGCTGGACATCACTGCACTCAACCTATTATGGATTTTTATGAAATTCCTGCTACTGCAAGAGCTTCATTTGCAATTTACAATACAAAAGAAGATGTAGATAAATTAATTGATGGNATTCAAAAAACTAAAGAGGTGTTTGCATGAGTGAATTTAACGAACTCTACATGGAAGTAATATTAGACCATAATAAAAATCCTCGAAATAAAGGAATTATTGATGATCATACTAATCATGCCGACGGACATAATCCACTATGTGGTGATAAGATTTCTTTAGATCTTATTATTGTAAATGATATTGTTGAAGATATCAAATTTACAGGTTCAGGATGCGCTATTTCTACTGCATCTTCTAGCATACTTACTGAATACATTATTGGGAAAAAAACCACCGAAATACGTGATTTATTCGAAGACTTTCATGACTTAGTCACAACTGATAACTCAAATAATGAGAGTTTAGGTAAATTATCTGTTTTTGAGGGTGTGAAAAAGTATCCCGCAAGAGTTAAATGTGCAACACTTGCATGGCATACCTTAATTGCCGCAATCGATGGTGATGAAGAGGTTAGCACTGAATGAGTGATTTAAAAAACAAAATTGTTGAAGCTATCAAAAAAGTATATGATCCTGAGATTCCNGTAGATATTTATGAATTAGGACTAATTTATGATATCAAAATAAAAAAAGGTGACGTCGAAGTTATCATGACACTAACTTCACCATTCTGTCCCGTAGCAGGAAGTCTACCTAAGGAAGTAGCTGCAAGAGTTGCTGAGGTAGATGGAGTGAAAAAGTCAAATGTTGAGCTGGTGTTTGAGCCTGCTTGGACTATGGATTTAATGTCTGATGAGGCTAAATTAGAACTCAACATGACAGATAGCTTTAGTGTATAATTATTATGAGAAAAATAAACGTTGAAGGGTTACAATGTACACAAGCTGTAATGGCAGTCCTTAGAGAAATGGTGTCTATGAAAGATGGAGAGGAACTACATATTACCTATGAAGAACCAAACGCAAGAAGAGATATTATGGCCATGGTTAAAAGACGTGATTATAACTTAATTACTGAAGAAGAAAAAATAATTGTTTTAGCAAAATAAATATGAAAAAAATAAATGACTGCTTAGTAGATGCCAGATTACCGACGAAATTTGGTACTTTCCAACTTCTTGCATTTCCTGGAGATGAAAAAGATAAAGAGGATTTGGCACTAATTATGGGCAATATTGAGGGAAGAATGCTTGTTCGTGTGCATTCTGAATGCTTTACTGGAGATGTTCTGCACTCAATGAGATGTGATTGCGGAGANCAACTAGATTTAGCAATGGAAAGAATTGCTGGAGAAGGGAAAGGAATTATTGTTTATTCAAGACAAGAAGGACGAGGAATAGGACTTGTAAATAAATTAAAAGCATACAATCTTCAAGATGAAGGATTGGATACTGTAGAAGCAAATGTNGCTTTAGGATTTAATGCAGAATTAAGAAATTATAAAAATGCTGCAAAAATCCTGAAAAATTTAGGTGTAAAAAAAATAAACTTAATGACTAATAATCCCTCAAAAGTAGAGGATTTAATCAAAGAAGGATTTGATGTCACACAAACAAATCACTCGCCTGAGCCAAATAAAGAAAATAAAGAATATTTGAAAACTAAAGCTGAAAAAATGCGACACGATATATCTTTTGATTAACGGATAAAATTTTTCTTAATACTTTTATTTTCTGGTTTACCTGCAACAGTCATAACCCAAAATACAAATATTCCCATAATTAATGCATATTGACCTGTGTGCCACCAAAAATAATGGAATTTATCCCATGTACTAAAATCATACAAGATAATTAAATAATAACCCGAAATTATTCTAATTAAATTTTCAACAAAAATAAATATTACTGCATAAATAGCCCATTTAGCTCTGACCATTGGTTTAACTCCTCTGAAACAAAGTATCAATAAACTCAGGAATACTGTTTCATGTAAACCTGTGCATTCAGCCACTATTTCCATATCTATTATTTCGGTATATGATAAAATTGTTGAATTCTCTCCTCTTATGTATACCTCAATACCAAAGGCACTTTCGATTATGTATATTACCCAAGTCAAGAATTGTTGATAAAGTAAAAGAGAATTCTCATCACGAGTCAGATGTTGAAACAAAAGATCTATAGGTAAAACAAAAAGCATAACCAAAAGAAAATTAAAAGCAACACCAACTAAAACTTTCTCAGATTTCTTTTTAGCATCAAAGGATTTACAAAGATAATCTTCTGCATTATCAAGATAAAAGCCAAAATTATCTGCATATCTCTCAAATAAATAATTAGGTTCAACACAAATTGGGCCTTTAACAAATAATAAAGTCAAAAATAAAATAGAAATTGAAAGTGCAAAAATACCTGTTGTTTTATCATCTGAACTAAATGAAAAAAAAATTAAAAAAATTGAAGTTATGAAAATAAAGCCTCTAAGAATATCATCTCGGGACAAGGGCTCTAACTTCATTTCTTCATCATTCTTCACATGCATCTAAAGCTAAATGTAGATAAAACCTTTACATTACTTTTCTAAAAATGTTTTAGCTTTAACTAACACCTCTTTAGCATTAGAATAAGTTAACCTATCGTATGCTAAATCAAAAGTTAACCAACGATAATTTTGGTGTTCAGAACTCAATTGAATTAATTTTGTAGAAGATTCTGCCAGAAAAAAAATTACTTCTTTTGGTATAACTGCATTATTTTTGTGGACATCATAGGTTATTTTTTGTCTAAAATTCTCAATTAATTTAAAATCATCAATACCTGTTTCTTCTTGAAGTTCTCGGACTGCAGTTTCCAATTCACTTTCATTATCTTCAACATGGCCTTTAGGAAAATCCCAGTGACCTTTAAGTTCATTTGATTCANTTGAATGTTGAATTATTAAGAATTCATCTGAATAAAACAAAACTATTCCACATGATTTCTCCATACTTTACAGTCAAGACTAGACTATAACTAGATTATCTATAAAACAAACTGAAAAGTTTAATCTCTTCTTGCTCTAGATAATGCTGTTGCGACCATTCCCAATGCGAAGATTGTGAAAATTGGGTCAAAACCTGGAAGGAAAACACCACGAATCCATAGTGTTGCTGTCACAGATCTTGCTTCAGTCTCTCCTTGCAAAGTTGTTGCAACTTGCAGAATAACTGTATGGTATTCATTACTCCANCCAACAACTGTACCTCTTGGAGTTGCCACTGTTAACTGTACTGGCTGCTCACCTTGCGCATCGATTGAGTATTGTGCAGCCGCCAAAGCAACTGTAAAACCAGCATCTTCCAAATCCTCTGCATTCAATACTTCAACTGCAATAGTATCAATATAATTACCATTATTAACTGCAATAAAATTCAAAACAAATTCTTTACCTGGCCCTACTTTTTGGAAAGGTTGTGAGGCCTGAACTGATAGTCTAGCATATTGTTGAACAATAACTGCAAAACCTGCATTCTTATTAACTTGATTTAATTGTGTGTTAGTTTCTCTTCCTGAAGCAAGTGCCGTGACTTGAACTGTCTTATAGGAAGAACGAGTTAATGCTAAAGCACAAACTGGAACTGTAATACTTCCACCTGGNGCCAAAGTCACTGAAACTGCCCCCGGCGATATTGTAACACCTCCACCTGAAAGGGAAATATCAACATCTATAGTTGCTTGACCTTCATTCGAAATAACCATTTCTGTACAACCTATTCCGCTAGCTCCAGGTCTAACATCCAACTGAACTTGACCTTGAGTAAAACTTATAGAATACGCAACTGCAGCCTGAGCATCAGCTGGTGGTGCAAACATTACCAATGATGTCCCTAACATTAGCATTGCGAGTAGTAGAGCTTTCGAAATTTTAGTCGCCATTATTTTTTCCTCCAAAGGGGTGTATTGACTAGCATACACAATTTCTCACTTTAACTCACCCATAAAAAGGCTTTCTTAGTAAAATAATCTCCGAAATAGGCATTAATAATATAAAAAATTAGCCTAATTTGGAAAGAAGTTCCTCACGATTAGGTTCAACCAAAATAGATTGATCTTCAAATACAATAACTGGAATTCTTCTTATCCCATTATTTAGTTCTATAGCTTTCTGTGTTGCCTCTTCATCATCTGATATGTCAATGTAATCATAATCTACATCATTCTCAGCAAATACTTGCTTTGCTAAAACACAATCACCGCATGTTGGCGTTCCATACATTAATATTTTACTCATTTACTTTCCTCTGAATATGATTCTACATCGAGACAGGAACATATTAAATTTCTGTCACCATGTGTATTATCTACTCTACCAACAGATGGCCAAAATTTGTTTTGTTTCAACCAGGATTTAGGATAAGCTGCTTCTTCTCTAGAATATTTATGATTCCATTGATCTGATGTTAGTTCAAGTGAAGTATGAGGTGAACCTCGTAATGGATTATCGTCGTTAGAAAACTCTCCTGTAATTATTTTATCTATTTCATTTTTAATTGAAGACATGGACTCACAAAATCTATCAATTTCAGCTTTAGATTCAGATTCTGTCGGTTCAATCATTAAAGTGTTAGCAACAGGCCAAGACATCGTTGGAGCATGGAAACCATAATCCATCAATCTTTTTGCTATATCATCTATAGCTAAATTAGCTTCTGTCAATAGTTCACGAGTATCTAAAATACATTCATGCGCAACAAGATCTGATTTTCCTTTGTACAATATAGTATAATCCTTAGATAATTTTTTAGCCATATAATTAGCATTCAGTATTGCTACTTCTGTTGCATAAGTTAAGCCTTGAGAACCCATCATTACAATATATGCCCAAGAAATAGGTAGAATGCTGGCACTTCCCCAATGTGTAGCTGATACTGGACCAGTTTTACTTTTAGATTTGTATTCTTCCAATGGATTTGAAGGTAAAAAATCTGCTAAATGTGAAGCTACGCCAATAGGACCCATACCGGGACCNCCGCCTCCATGTGGTATGCAAAAAGTTTTATGTAAATTAAGATGACAAACATCAGCNCCTATATCTGCAGGTTTACACAAACCTACCATAGCATTCATATTTGCACCATCCATGTAAACTTGACCTCCGTGCTTATGAACTAAATCACATATTTCTTTTATTTTTTCTTCAAANACGCCATGTGTAGAAGGATATGTAATCATAGCTGCAGAAAGCGTAGAAGAATAATCTGCTATTTTTGACTTGAAATCCTCTAAATCAATATTTCCTTCACTATCACAAGATACGCCTACTACTTTCATCCCTACCATAACTGCTGAAGCGGGATTTGTTCCATGAGCTGAAGTTGGAATTAAGCATACATTTCGACCTTTATCACCACGATCATAATGATAATCTCTAATGGCAAGCATACCTGCATATTCGCCTTGACTACCTGCATTTGGTTGAAGTGAAAGTTTTGAAAAACCTGTAATTTCACAAAGCCAATTTTCTAGATCGGAGAAAAGATTAAGATAACCTTCAGCTTGATTTATGGGGATATATGGGTGTAAATTTGAAAACTCAGGCCAGGTAACTGATTCCATTTCTGTAACTGAATTTAATTTCATTGTGCATGAACCAAGAGGAATCATACTAAAATTNAGAGAAAGATCTTTTGCTTCTAATCTGTGAATATATCTTAACATTTCTGTTTCTGAATGATATGAATTAAAAACTGGATGCTCAAGAAATGAATCTTTTCTAGTTAAATTTAGAGGTATGCTCGCCTCTAATGGTTCTATCCATGATGAATCGAAAATATCAATTATAGATTTAACATCGCTAATTTCAACTGTTTCATCAAATGATATTCCTATAGAATCACCGTAATTCCAAAAATTATACCCTTTTTTCAAGCCCAAATCTAATATTTTCTTAGAATCGCATTTAACACGGATAGTATCAAAATAATTATCAGTATGCAAAACATATCCTTTATCTTTAAGACTAGANCCAAGAACTCTTGTAAGATAATTGACCCTAGTAGCTATTTCTTTTAATTTAGTTGGACCATGATACACGGCGTACATTGAGGACATTATGGCTAACAAAACTTGAGCTGTACAAATATTACTGGTAGCTCTATCTCTACGAATATGTTGTTCTCTAGTTTGTAAAGCTAATCTCAAGGCATCATTACCATGTGAATCCTTAGATACTCCAATTAATCTACCTGGAAGATTTCTTTTCAGCTTATCTTTAGTTGCAATAAATGCTGCATGTGGTCCACCAAAACCCATTGGAACTCCAAATCTTTGTGAATTGCCAATTACTATGTCTGCTCCCAAACTTCCTGGAGATTTCAATAAACAAAGAGATAATAAATCTGCAACAAATATAACTAAACTACCATTATTGTGGGCTTCTTTTATTAATTCAGAATAATCTATTATTGACCCTGAGCTGGTTGGATACTGTACTAAAACTGCAAAAATGTCATCATTGATTTTAAAATCTGATACTGAACTGGTNACTATTTTAAGATCTAAAGGCTCAGCACGTGTTTTAACCACATTAACCGTTTGTTTATTAATATCATTAAGTAAAGCAAAGGTTGACCTTTTACCTCTAAGTGCATTACATGCCATACTCATTGCTTCTGCTGCTGCTGTAGCTTCATCTAACAGTGAAGCATTAGCAATATCCATACCTGTTAAATCTGAAACCATAGTTTGAAAATTTAACAATGCTTCCAAGCGTCCTTGTGCTATTTCTGCTTGATAAGGAGTATATTGTGTATACCAGCCAGGATTCTCAAGAATATTTCTCTTAATAACTCCAGGAGTTATTGTTCCATAGTAACCATTACCTAGATAACTTTTGTAATTTTTATTCTTAGAAGCATAAGATTTCAAAATTTGTAATGCTTCTTGCTCTCCAACTCCTTCATCAAGATTTAATTTTGAATCAAACATTATCGATTCTGGAATCACGTCTTTAGTAAATTCTGATAGGGAAGAATAACCTAATTCATTTAGCATCAAAACAACATCATCGTCTGATGGACCTATATGACGTTGACTAAAATTGTCTGGATGTTTAGTATAATCATTCATAATGATTCCTTAACAACTAGGACTGGGCCATATGAGTGTTTCGCCTAATTTAGGCATCCGTTCCATTTATTTGCCCTTTCCTAACTAAGAACTTCCATGGTAGTAAATGCCACTCGGCTTTTCACCGTGGAAGAGGCAAATAGCCTCCTNGATTTGGTTAATCCTATTATTGTTGAACTATCAGATTATTCCGTAAAACAAGAAATGCTTGAAGAACAATTAGAAGAAATTATGGAAGAAGTAAAAGATGATTATCGTGCTGCATTAAGGCCTGGATGGGAAGAATTGCAAATTGAATTAGAAAATAACATTAATATTGTAAATAACTTAACTATAGAATTAGGTAAATTGGGAGTTGAGATTGATGATCCTTCTCTTGGTATTGTTAATTTTCCATCACTTAGAGGTATAGAAACCGTATTTCTTTCATATAGACTAGGGGAAAAATCTGTTAAATATTGGCACGATTTTGATGAAAATTATGATTCAAGGCGAACTCTTGAACAAGAATTGGATATCATAAAACAATAAACTCTTTTGAATAGGGGCGAAATAGACTAATATGCTTAAAGCAAAAGAAATAATTATTTTTTTACCTGGAGAAGGGGAAAAAGAGATATTCAAAAATGTTGAATTTCAGTCAAATCCTGAAGCTGGTTTGTTAGCTATATTCAAAAATGAAGGAAAAGAATCTGTAATGTTTTCGGGATTAAGTTTTAAAATTGAAATGGATGAAAAAGATGCTAAAGAATCATACGATATGGCGCAAAAAGCCCATCTAATGTCTAAAGATCAAATGAAAATGATGCTAGAACGTGAAACAGGACCTACTGATAGATTTAGTTCTTCTTTTGGATAATGACGCAAATAAAGTTAGTCGTTTTTGATATGGATGGGACTATCATCGAACCTCGTTCATCATGGGCCATGATTCATGACCATTTTGGAACTGATAATACTGAAATGTTGAAATTGTATATTAATCATAAAATTTCCGATAAAGAATTTGTAAAAGCTGATATAGAATTATGGAATAGTAAGAGTGATAAACCTGTTGATGAGAAATACATTAATTCTATACTTGATAAAGCAAAACCAAGAAAAGGAGCTGAAGAATTAATCACTAGTTTGCATAATAATAATATCAAAACTATTATTCTATCTGGAGGCATCCAATATTTAGCTGATAAATGGGCTAAAAAATGGAATATGAGTGAGGCATTAGCAAATGACTTAATTGATGATTCAGATGGAAATTTAACTGCAATTATCAAATCTAGTGGACATAACAAAGGACCAGTAATGGAAAAAATGATCGAGAAATACAACTGTAAGAAAAACGAAATCGCTGCCGTTGGTGATACTATTGTAGACATACCAACTTTTGAGAGAGCTGGATTATCTATTGCTGTTAACACCGATGATGAAAGAGTCATTAGTAAAGCCAATTACCATCTTAAAGGTGACTTAACGGAACTGAAAAAATTAATCATTAATTGGTAAAAACCTATAAAAATCTATTGACATAACTAGAAACATGAAACTCCAACAAAATTTAATTTTTTTACTAGTATTTTTTCTTACAATTATTCTTGTTGGACATGCTGAAGGTGATGAAGAGGATGTCTCAATTTCTGCAATAAAATACACTAATGATTTAGAAATCGGTGAAGAAATTATTCTCGTTGGCAATGGAAAGGATTACGGTACAATCTACAATTACAAAATGTATGATGATGATGATGATCAATACAGAAGCAATGATGATGGAGGAAATAATGATAATTGTGATGTACAAAATTGCCTTCCTCAAGATTGGTACACTGCCGACTTTGATGACTCTGATTGGAATACTGGTGCTGCACCATTTGGGGATGAAGAAATGGATGGGGTAAATCCTGGAACAATCTGGGAATCTGATGAAGGATCGGATCCTGGTGTTTTAAATGATAATCTCGTAATACGTCATTATTTTAATTATACAAAAGAAGACAATATACTCAGTGCAACCTTAAAAATAGTTCATAACAATTATTATGTTGCTTATCTTAATGGTGAACTTATTCGAAACTGCTATTATTACAATTATCATGATGATTGCTATGAGAATAATCCTGAATATTGGAAAACAAATGGCGATAATTTTCTAACATATGATGGAAGTAGTGAATCGGGGCCAAATCCTGATTGGTTAATTGATGGAGAAAATTTACTTGCTATCTTAGTTTATGACCATTGTTGTTACCAAGGCGACCCTAATCAATGGATAGATGCGGAACTTGTAATTAATGTGCAATCTTGGAAAGATAAACCAATTGTTCTAGGTGATGATTTAGCTCTTGGAATTGATTTTTTCAATAATGAAGAACACAACATTACAAACATTAGTGTTAGTCTAGAAATAGATGGGGAATTATTTGCTAATGGCACCATAGATATACAAAAAAATGAAACCTATGAATGGCTCATTGAATGGACACCTACAAGATTAGGAGATATCAATTTAACAGCTAAAGTATTTGACAACACACTAACAAGAAGCGTACATATTGGTTATTACGCATATAGTTTAGATTTCATAACTACCCAACAGTCTACTGAAATTGATAAAACAATTGAATATAGATTTAATATTACAAATGAAGGAGATGTTAACGATAATTTTACATTTTATTTGAGTCAGATTCCTAATGGCTGGGAATATGCCTTTTCACCAAATATTGCAGATTTAGGGCCAAGTGAATCTATGGAAATTAAGCTAAATGTTACTATTAGTGATGATGCTCAGGCAGGAAACTATAGTGTTTTTCCTATGGTTTTCTCACAATATTATTCTCAAACTATAGAAACCTTAGTGCATTCCGGAGTTGCCAATGCTACTCAATATTCTTATAGAATATGGAATAATAGTGATTTTCCTGATGATTTTTACAAAATTGATTATAATACTTCAAACTGGAATATAGGTGCTGCTCCTTTTGGCAATGATGAATTAAGAGGAATAAATCCTAATACAATATGGCTTACTGATGATAAGAATTATACACATATCGGAGCTCGCCATTGGTTTAATTATAGTGGTGATCTAGATTTCAGTGAATTAAGATTAAGAATAGCTCATGATGACTATTTCCGCGTATATCTAAATGATAACTTGATAAGAGATTGTTTTAGTGGTTGGGGTTGTGGAGGAGATGGACGCTATTGGGAAGAGACTATGAATGTTAATAAATCATGGTTAAATGAAGGCCAAAATTTGATTGCTATTGCAGTAAGAGATAATACACAAGGCTGGGGAGGTGGCGATGGTGGTGATGGAAGACAATGGCTTGATCAAGAATTAGAAGTTGCAAACCTTAGATCTAAACTTTGGAATTTTGAAGAAATTTATGAAGAACTTATTGTGTCTGTTAATGAAACATATGAATATGAAATATTAGTACCTATAATTACTAAAGAAATAGAAGATTCTGAACCTTATGAGTTTACTGTTTGGATTCTAAATAGAGGAAATATTGAGGATACATATAATATATCAATAAGCCTTAATGATACTGAAAATTTCAATATTATTAGTTACAATGAAGAAATTAGTGTGCCATATGGTTCAGATGGAAATATAGAATTAATTATCTCTTTAAATGAAAATATTGATAAATTTGATTTGGGTGAATTTAACATAACTATTACTTCACTAAACTCAACTGATAGTAAAGTAAAACAAACAAATATCTTTGCTAGATTATATGTTCCACCTGATCTTGTAGCTCCTGCAACATATGCTGTAAGTCCTGAACTAGTAAATTCTACATCATTTGAAATTCAGTGGTATATTCAAGAATGGTACAAAAATAATCTAGAATCAGGGAATGATACAAAATTTATCATAATTCAATATTCTACAGATAATGGAACTGATGGAAATGAATGGAGCGAATGGATGATATGGGGAAATTTTACCGCAGATATCGGAAAAACAGTTTTCACAGATGCAAAAGGTGACCATATGTATCGTTTCAGATCTATAGGTGGAGATGACGACGGTAAAATTGAAAACAAGGAAGAAAAAATCGACAATGTAACTTTCGTTGATCTCTCTCCTCCTATTATTAATATAACCAAAATTACCTCATCACTATTTGCTGATATGAATATTGAAAATAATGCAACTAACACAAAAGTTCTTGAATTTTTCTGGAACGCAGAAGATAATAATGAATTAATTGTTGGATTTGATTTTTATTATAAATATGATAATGGCTCATGGATTGAAGAGAATATAGGTTTTATCCAAAAATCAAATACTTTTTATGCAGGAAATGATGGATATTACCAATTTAAAATTGTTGGAAATGATTTAGCTGGAAACAAAGGATTTGATATCACGAATATTATTCTTGTTGATACAGAAGGGCCAAACGTAAATATTTCAGGAATTCCTAATTTAACAGATGCAGAAAATATTATTCTAAATTTAGAAAACTTAGAAGATATTACTAATTTTACTATTTATTACAAATTAAACAAAGAAGGGGAAAATAATGCAAATCTTGAATGGCAAGAATATGGAATGTATGAAACAAGTGATTTGCCTATTGAGATACCTGTTGAAAACAAATATGAGTATCAATTTAAAATTCTAGCATTTGACTCTGTAGGGAACAATGGAGAAGATATAGCTAATACTTTAATTGATAGAGATAAACCTTCGAAAATAAGAAATTTGCAAATTTCACAGGGGAAAACTGTAGTTAATTCGACAACAGATATTTTGGTATCATTTATGTCTTCTCAATCTCAAGATTTAGTGAAATATCGAATTTATAGATCTGAGTCTGTAAATGATACTGGTGAACTCTTAACTGAGATTCCTTATGGTGAACAATATTTATCATATAAAGATTCAAATATAAAAATGGGTAAAATATATCATTATTCAATTGTAGCCGTGGATAGAATGAATTTTGAATCTGAACATGAAAAGGGATTTCTTGACTTAAGTATTGATGAAAATATAATATTAAAAGAAGAGGAAGAAGAATCTAATTTTACTAATATTTTTATTGGACTTGGAATTATAGGTGGAACTGCTGCAATTATAGCATTTGTGGGTAGAAAATCTACCGAAGAAATTGTGCAAGTTATGGGAGATTTGTCTGAGAATATTGATGAAGAAAAATTTAGTGAAATTGATGGAGAATTATTGTGTAATGCATGTGGTGCAATGTTTGATCCAACTGAAACAAGTTGTCCTTCATGTGGAATATTAAAGGAATAAAAAAAAATGAAAAATATAACTGTAGAAAAGAAAAATCAAATTGGAATCGTCACTGTTAATAGGCCAAAGGAGCTCAATAGTATGAATTCTGAAACAAGAAAAGAACTCGCTACTGCTTTTGAAAAATTAGATAAAGATGAAGAGGTTCATGTTTCTATTTTAACAGGTGCACCAGGAAAAGCTTTCATTGCTGGTGCAGATATTAAGGAATTCTCAAAAATGAAAATAAAAGACAGGAAAACCATGAAAGAAGATTGGAGAGTTACTGATGTTATAGCAAATTCTGCAAAACCTGTAATTGCTATGATTAATGGTTTTTGCCTTGGAGGGGGGCTAGAGATTGCAATGGCTTGCGATTTAAGAATTGCAAGTAAAAATTCAAAATTGGGTCAACCCGAAATAAATATTGGGATAATCCCCGGAGCTGGTGGAACTCAAAGACTAACGAAACTTGTAGGTGAAGGGAGATCAATAGAATTAATTTTAACCGGAAATATGATTTCTGCAGAAAAGGCAGAAAGCTGGGGATTAGTAAATTTAGTGACCGAGGAAGAAGAATTAGAAGATCTGACCATGAAAATGGCAAAGCAAATTGCTGATAAATCTCCATTTGCTGTTGAAAGAGCTAAGAAAAGTGTGAAATTAGCCTCAAATAATTCAATGGTAGAAGGTCTAAGGATAGAACAAGAGTTATTTGTTGAATGTTTTAACTCAAACGACGGGAAAGAAGGAATTAAGGCATTTATTGAAAAAAGAAAACCTGAATTTCAAGGAAATTAAAAGTAAAATTGAGATTAAAACCAAAAATTGAATATATTACCTCAAAACTAGAACAATTATATCCTAATCCAGAGATTCCGCTTGATCACGAAAACAATTTTACTTTTTTAGTTGCTGTAATGCTAAGTGCTCAAAGTACTGATAAAAAAGTAAATGAAATTACTCCAAGATTATTTTCGAGGGCAAATACTCCTGAGAAAATGAATACATTATCTATAAATAGTATTCAAAAGATAATCAAAGAAATTGGATTAGCACCTACAAAAGCAAAGAACATTAAGAAAACATCTCAATTCCTGATAGAAAGACATAATGGTGAAGTACCAAACACCTTTGAAGAATTAGAAAATTTACCTGGTGTTGGTCATAAAACTGCGTCTGTTATTATGTCACAAGCTTTTGGTGAACCTGCTTTCCCAGTAGATACACACATCCATAGACTTGCATATAGATGGAAATTATCAAGTGGAAAGAATGTCCAAACTACTGAAAAAGATCTTAAACGAAAATTTCACAAAAAACTTTGGAACAAACTTCATTTACAAATGATTTTTTACGGTAGAGAATATTGTCAAGCTCGAAAAAAAAAATGTACTTGTGATATTTGTAAAACTGTATCATAGGTAGATAGCTATATTGCGAGGTTTGCAGAATGTGTAATATGAGTAAATGGGATCAGAGATTTTTAGATTTAGCAAAACAAATCTCTACATGGAGTAAAGATCCATCAACTCAAGTAGGATGTGTCGTTGTTGGTCCTGATAGGGAGATAAGAAGTACTGGCTTCAATGGATTGCCTCGTGGGATTAAAGATACTGATGAAAGATTGAATAATCGTGAAATTAAATATCCTATGATTTGTCATGCTGAAGAAAATGCAATAATGCATGCTGCTAGAACCGGAATTTCATTAAAAAATTGTATTGCATACGTAACTTGGCCTCCATGTACAAGATGTGCAAGATCTCTAATTCAAGCCGGAGTTTCCGAAATTGTTTACCCTAAAGAAGTAGAAATACCTAGTAGATGGGAAGTTGATTTTGAAATGTCCCTTAATATGTTTAAAGAAGCGAAGACTCTTGTTCGAAAAGAATAAATTAATCTTCTAATTCTTCCTTACCTAATAATTCTTTTATCTGTTTAAGATGCTCAACTCCAGTATCTGATTGAATATTTTCTGTAATCATATCTCTAACTTTAGAAGGTGAGGATACGCCAAATAAACAATCATGAGGATTATGCCTAACACTTCTAGATGAATTGCGTGCGGCACCACCTATTCCTAAACTCATGCCCTTAACTTCAGTTCCCGTTCCTCCAATAATCATTGATTCATCTGTTCCAGTTCCTAAACCTGAACCTGTCAAAGGCAATACAGTACCATAGCCAAATATTGTACCAAAAATACCTTGTTCCATTTTTATATCCTCAATGTGATTATATCGTACTTGACGTTCACTACGATTCATCAAGAAACTACTCTGAAGTACTATCCTATTATCTGTTAGATAATACGTAAACGATCGTCTATAGAAATCTACTGAAAATAATCCAACAAGACCTACTACTGCAGTTAGGCTAGGTATAAACCAACGCCCAAATTTCATTGTATCTGTCATATCGCTGTAGCCATGGTAAGCCATTACAATTATACCAAAAAGAGCAACACCGGCATATAATCTGAATATTCCGTGACCTCCTGAATCAATAAAGAAATAACGTGCTACAAAGCCAACAATAAAAAGACCAAAAGACCAAATAATAGCTCCCGCCAAAACTTCACTATCTTGAACTAAAGTTTCTATGTTATCATAAAATGGAAAATCAGAGAATTTATCTGAATCAAAGAAATCATAAATCACATAAGACCAAATTAATAGTAAAAAGAACGTGAAATAAAGATGAAAAAACGAAAACATATGAGGCTTCAATTGCATTTTCAATTCTTCACCTCTAAGTAAAGTAATACCTGACATAATATTCGCAGGTCAAGGGTAGTTAAAATATTTTCATATGATACGATTCGTATTTATTCATGCCTTCAATAGGCCTAAATCATATGCCAATAAAGAGAAAAATTGTCAAAAAAAAGAGAAAAAATGAAGCAAAAGAAGCTTTGGCAAAAGCTAGTGGTGGGGAAGAATTGGAATTAGCTGCAAAGATATTAGGAGAATTAAGGGAAAGAAATAGAAGAAAAAAAGTTTTAGAAGGAAAAAATTAATCTGATTCTTCTGCTAGTATTACTACATAAAGGCCAATAATGACAATTAATCCACCAAGGACTACACCAAAACTGGGTATTTCTTGAAAAAATAACCAAGCAAGCAAACCTGAACCAATTGGTTCGGCCAATAATGAAATTGAGACAACATATGCCGGCAAATATCCAAGAGCCCAATTTTGCATAGTATGTCCTAATAAAGTTGGAATCAAAGCCATCAACAAAAATAATTGTATTTCAGACATCGGCAAATCTTCATAATTCAAATTCTGAATTAAAACTATAATAAACATTGTCAAAAAACTAAACAAATATACTATGAAGGCGTAAGTCTGTAAACTAATTGTCTTTCGTAACTTTCTGCCACTAAGATAGTACAAACCTGCAAGAATTCCAGATATAAATGCGAAAAAATTGCCTCTAAAATTACCGGGATTATCTAACAAATCACCGCCAAACAAAACTAAAATGCCGCCGAGTGCTATTAAGGTACCTAGAATTGCTTTTTTTGATAAAACCTCTCCAAAAAAGATTCTACCGAGTATAGCTACATAAACAACATGACAAGTTGCCAATAAAACTGAAGCTGCAACTGAGGTTTCCTTAACTGAAGTAATGAAAAAACTAAAATGTGCTCCTAGTAAGATTCCTGTTAGACTCATTTCTAAAAGAGTAAATGATGATTGTGCACGAACTTCTTGAGCCCTATCTCTTAAAATAAATGGTAAAAACATTAGTGTAGCAAAAGCTTGACGATAAGAACCAATCACTAAAGGTTCACTATTACTATGCCTAATCAATATTGCTGAAGTTGAAATTGCAAACATCCCTATCAAAAGTGCCAAATAAGGTAATCTTGAATCTTTTCCAATTTCTAAATTGATTAATGACACAGCATATAATGAAACATGGGCTTAATCATCCTATCGCATTAATTCAATAGGCTTTGTTAAATGTCTTCGTGAAGATGCTGGAGGTTCAAACCAACCTAGTTCTAAATTTGGAAGTTCAGGGATTGGAGAAGGCCTTTCATATTTTTTCCCACAAGAATTACATCTATATTTTGTATTTTTACCAGAGGAATGTGTTCTTTTGCCACAACTACAAAGAGGATTTGGTGGTTTAGAATAACGTGGGATTAAACTAATAATCCTTAATTTTTCAATATTAATAGTATTTTCATTCACACTACCGCATACTGTAATCTCATCACCAATTTCTAACTTATCAACGATATTCCTCAGATTTTTTGATGGTTCGAACACTGCGCATCTTGCTTCATTACCTTCAAAATCTTCGACTTGAACAAACCTATGGCCTCCCTTGATTGTTTCAATTTTTGAGGAGATTTTAACATCTATCCAAATTGAAGTACCATCTACAATATCTAAAGTATCCGAAAAACAAAAATGATCATCGGTAGCCTGATTTGTTTGATATAGAAACCACCTTACTGGTTTTTCAGGACCTAATTTTTGAAAATTAGCAACCAATATTTGCTCATCTGTGCCTCGGAATCCCCACAGAACAGGACATGGAGAATTAGGAACCATTGCTACTTTACCATCTGGATCATTGCATGAGAATACACCTTCTAGTTTAGAAACTTGAGAAACAGTTTCTAAAGAAATATTGCGTAGTGTTCCCCATAAATTTTTATCTCTATAGCCAATTAATTCCCACGTGAAATTTAAATCTCGACCATGGCTATGATAGCCTGACCAAGCTAAGGCACATGCTGCCCCAAATAAACCTCTAGAACCTCTTAATCCAAAAGTTAAGCAATTGGAAAGAATAGGATCTAAATCTTCCTCAGAAACTATACCTCTTACACCTTGCCAATAAAGTCCTTCAGGCAAAAAAGTATCAGAGATCACAATGCCTGGTTGAGAATCTTTTTTTGATTGCTTAATAACAATCTTAGAAATTCTTTCAAGTATGTTTTTTTTGTCAAACGATTTTTCTTTAAAATTGGAATAAAAATAAATTTTTTTATTTTCTATTTCTCCAATCAATTGTTTAGAACCAATTCCTTCACCAAAAACAAGTGCAAGTGATCCATTGCCTCTAGTTTTCCACGGCACATTTGGATTTAGCCTAACTAATCTAGGAGGTGCAACTAAATCAAAATCCGATAATTCTGCAATAATCTCAGTTATTAGCCAAGTAGTACAGCCGCCATCTAACGAATCTGTATCATCTATTCCTATGTGTAACATAATAAACTATTCAAAATGAAATACCTCATTTGCCCAGGATGGTTGTGTGTTTTTATTCGATAAATAAGCCAAATATAATTTAAGATTTGAAGAAGTTCCTGCAGGAATGTAAGGATATTCACCCGTTAAACTATAAATTATAACTGTAACTTGATTTCTCTTTATCAATTGATGCAACAAATCTACTATGTCTATTTTAAAATCAATGTGATTTGTCTCAATCTTATCTGACCAATCAATACCAATGGCTATATCTTCAGTAAAATTAAGTGCATCATCTAGCTCATTAAATCCTTGCAAATTTCTTAGAGGTAAAACAACTTTTCCTCTATCTGCTAAAATTAAATCAATTATATCTTCCCCCCAAATAAGTCCTGAGTCTACAAAAACTTCATTTTCAGGATTAGATGGTAATGTGTAAATGGATGGTCTATTCTTAATTATTCCTCCCATATCCCAGAATAGTTGTGCTTTTGCTGATTTAGAATATTCAAATTTAGTGTTTTTCTCTTCAATACTAAATTTATCTCCTCTCCAAATTGGCTTGACTTTTTTACCATTAAAATAAGCCTCAGCTAGTTGAACCATATGTAATGAATAAACGTATAGATTTAGACTTTACTAAAGATCTAGAATTACTCGTATACGTGCAGGTGGACCTTCAGCAACTAATAACAAATGATAGGAAATGGCCTTAATTTCAACACCATAACCATGTATGTTCTGATCAAAATGTTCTCCTATCAATTTACCTTTTAATAATAACTTAGAATCTTTAGTAATCTTTAACTCTGCGGAACCTGTAATGAAAAGATCTGTATCAAATAAAATTATTAAATAAGACATAAAATCAACTAAAAGCGAATCGAAATTATCGGCTTCTAAATTAACTTTCTTAGATATTAAAGATTTAGGCAAATTACCACCCGTAATTACCTCTGAGAAGCTGAGTGAAACTTCTTCAAAAGCTTCTGAAAGATTTGAAGATTCTACTTCAATCCCGATATCTGCAGTGTGTTCAAAGTTTTTTCTCAATACCTTCCAAAAGAGTTTGTTAATAAAATGGTAGCGGGGGATGGATTTGAACCATCGATCTCCGGGTTATGAGCCCGACGGGATTTCCTAGCTACCCCACCCCGCTACGTAATACTAGAATATATCGGACTCCGGATTTACCTCTAAAATAGGCTTGATATAAAATCTTGTTAATATAAAATGCTTATTTTTTACGTCTGTAAAAAATGGACATTATTGATAATACTGATGCTGACAATAGTAAACTAGGACCAAATAGGAGAGAATCTTCATTATCTTCTTTTCCACTTTCTGAAGAAGTTTTCTCACTTATTGTGAGAGGTAAAGTCAAAGTATTATCTGCCCTTTTACTATTTGATTCATCTGTTTGCTGCTTAAAATCAACATATACTTTGAGTGTCTTAAGTCCTTCAGAGGGAGTTTCCCAATTCAATATAACTGGAACCGAACTAAAACCACTTATTCCTTGTTCAACAACAAATTCATCTACTATTCTAGAGCCTTCATAAAGAGTAACGCCAAATATTCCTGTGCTTTTCCCACCATTATTGTTAACAGTTAATTGAATTATTATTGGGGTTCCTTCTTGAAGATCTTCAGGTTGTAATATCGCGATAGGTTTATTGTTTATCAATACATCATCAATACTAACTGATAAATCCGATATTTTCTCTACCGGTACATCTACTACTATCTTTGAATTAACTGTAGCTGAACCATCTCCTGGAGAAATCGAATCTGCAGTCATTAAGAAGGTGACCTCTTCCCCCAGACTGTCTTCATAATTAACGGGCCTCACTACTATATCTACTGCAATTGATTGGGATTTATCAATTGTAACTGCTGAAATATCATTTCCTTGGACCTCTACACGGACTGTCCAATCACTTCTTGATGTTGTAACTCCCAAATCAAAAGTATCTTTATCACTCCCTGTATTTCTCAAATTAATTTTAAATTTATAATATCCATCGATGTCTAATTCCTCTGGATCAATCATAATTTTCTCGGGAACTGATAAAAATGATACGCCATAAGTTCGCACTGTAGTATCTAGATTAACTTCTTCATAAATATTTTCATTACCAGATGATGTGACTGTAATTGTTACTCTTTCTGATGAGCCGCCCGTTGCTGAAACTGGGGCTTCAACTCTAATTTGAACTGAAGAGGATTGATCCATTTCGAGCTCGACTGAAGAGTCTGACTGAAGGCTAACTTCCCAACCAGAAGGAAGATCTGAATCATCAAAAGTTATCATAAATATATCTTTAGTATTGCCTGTATTCAAAATTTTAAAGGAATAATCTGTTTTACCTCCTTTAGGCAATTGACCATTGGAACTAGAACCTTCATCAAACCCAATTTCTAAACCATACTGATCAACTTCCAAGTAATAGGAAAAAGAAGAAGTCCAAGTATTGCCATAATTATCTTTTAATGAAAACTTAATTACATAATTACCTGTAGTAATACTATTATCTTCTTGATACCACCATTTTCCCTGAATATATTTAGCATAAGTGTGTTTATCTTTTAATTGTATTGAGTCCTTGAATTTTCCTCCGCCACTAACTCCTTCAATCATTATTTCTGCTGAAGATACATCTAGATTATCGGCACCCAATGCATTAGTTACATTTACTTTGATAAATAAAGAATCTTCATTTATTGCTTCTACTCTATCATTTACAAAATAATAATCATCATTTTCAATATTTACATACTTAAAATCTAAAATAAATGAGGATAAAAAATCTGAATGTGCAGCTTTGACCCAGACTGTTCTATTATCTGTATCTGGAGCCCAAGTAACACTTGTTTCTAATTTAATTCCAAGAGTGGTGTATGGTGGAACGCCATCTGGAAACAAAGTCTTGTCAAGATCGGAACCTTCTAATTCAATAGTATAATTTTCAGATAAGAAAGTGCCAAAACCTGCATTTTTACTAACTTCATCAACTGATAAATTATTGTACCCCTCTTGTGTACGAATGTATAATGTTGTTCTAAAACTAATTTCTTGAACATTTGTTGATTCTACCCATATGATATAGCTGTATGAATCCCCTATTTCCAATGGACCTCCCATATTTGTTTCCCAAGAAGCTAAAGGGAAAAAATTATTCGCTTGATCTGGGTCATCGCGGCATTTCCAATATTTTGGTTTATCTCCTGAAGGTTCTTCTATTGTTAAATCATAAATATCGCCAATACCAGATCTATCTAAGAAAAATTCAGTGTTAGAATATTTTTCTGCGTCTGCTGGAACAGACAACAACAATACTGAAAACCCTAACAAAATTAAGGTATAACCCAGACCTCGCATCATATGTAATTAAAATAATGACAGTATTAAAGTTTCGTTAGAAAAAATACTAGTCAAAAAGGTTAATGCCTCCTGAATTAGAAACAACTTCCGAATTTTCAGATATTAATTCTCCTCGTCTAATTACTTTATGAGGAAAGATTGCTTTCCAATCTTCAAAAGGTGACCAATTAGCTCTTGAATGAAGATTATCAAGCTTAATTTTTTCTGAATTTTTAAAATCTACAAACATAAAATCTGCTGGCTGTCCTTCTTCTATTCGACCTCTTTGTAACCCAAGACGATCTGCAGGAGCTTCAGCCATACTATTTACTAATCTACTCAAATCTAAACGTTTCTCTACAACTTCTTGCAGCATTAATGGAACCATTGTCTCTACACCTGGCATACCAGATGGAGGAGTATCTGATCTTTTTTCTTCAATTGTATGCGGAGCGTGATCGCTCGCTAATATGGGAATTATGCCATTCCTGTAAGCATTGTAAAGATCATTATTATCTGAAATGTGTCTTAATGGTGGGTCTACTTTACAATCTAAAGTACTACAATTATCCAAATTTAATAAAAGATGATGTGGACAAACTTCTGTAGAAGATAATGCCGGAAGATTTTTTAGACCGTTAGAAGTAGATAAATGAGCTACGTGTAAATATTCTGACGAGGGCATCTCTGAAAGACATTTTTCCTCTGCAAACAAACGATTCTCTGTATGATCTGATAATTTTTCAAGAGGGTTATTATGCATGTGGTCTGGATGCTCACAATGTATAACTAAAGGTTTTTTTGTTTTATCTAATACTTCTCTAGCTAATCTAAAATAATCTTCTGAAGATATACCGTAGGGATATAATTTCCAAAAAGCCGCTGGAACTGTATCAAACCAATCTTGTTCTGTTAATTTTTCTTCTACATTAATTCCTATACCAAAATCAACTACTGATTTATTTTTAGCTATTTGTTCTTTCTCTTTAAACAAAGAAATATTTGATGTGAAAGGATTAGTATTAGGCATATCTACTACTGCAGTAACTCCTCCACAAGCTGCCGATTCAGAACCTGTTCTCCAATCTTCCTTATGTGTATAACCAGGATCTCGAAAATGAACGTGCATATCCATTGCGGCAGGTAAAATCAAACCCTTAACTTTTTCTTTATTTGGTTCTAAATTTGTTTTTTTAACTGAAGAAATATAACCGTCTTCTACTTCAATTGATACATCAAGTAATCCTTGATTGGATATCCATGCTTTACCTTCGAAAACCGACATTATTGTTTTTCTCTGTTGTACAAATGAAAGGTTGAAGTATAAACATCTTCTGTTCGACTTTTTACCTTCATAACAAATTTTGTATCTTGGAAGGTTGTATTATCTAAAGTTGTAATTGTTAGAGTTAAATTTACATAATCTCCTGACGATAAATTCACAAGAGTAACATTATTTTCAATATCGTAAAAAACATATTTCTGAAATTCATCAGAAGTAGAATTTACTTCCTTTGAATTATAGCTCAGATTAACAAAATTTACAGTAAAAGAGATAGTTACATTTTCTATTTCATCAAAGCTTACTGAAAGATTTTCCCATCCCTCTTCATCGCCATTATTCCATATTTTTATTGATGTAGTATTTGTTTCTCCAGGATATTGAAAGAATTCATTATCATCTGAATCTATATCTAATGAAAAAGGTGAATCTACCGTAAAAATAGGAGACGGTGTAAATGTTGTAAATAATAACATGCCAGTTAACAAGCCTACAACTATTCTAGAGGTCCCTAGTGGAGAAATTTCTTCAGAAGGAGGTGGATGGTATGTTCCTAAAAAATAAATGAGAAGTGCATAGACTGCCCAACCCATGTATGGAGGACCAAAACCTGGAATCCCATAAAAGGTCATAAAAACAAGAGAGATTATTACAAAAAAGGATAATATGTTTGCTTTTGGACCAAGAAGAGAACGTGCAATATGGCCTCCATCAAGTTGCCCTGCAGGCATTAAATTTAGTGCAGTTACAAAGAAACCAGTCCATCCTGCAAGAACAACGGGATGTGATAAATAATCGCCTGAGGAAGGATTTAAATTTTCTGAAATTGAAAAAAGTAATTCAAAGAAAAAGGAAGAACCTAAAAATAAAGAATCTCCTGAATCTACAGGTACAGAAACTGCATATAGTTCAGTCAACCAAAATCCAAGAAGTGTAACTGGAATGGCAATTATGAGGCCCGCTATTGGGCCACTTGCTCCTACATCTAACAATGCTTTTCTATTAGGTATGGGCTCTCTTATTGAAATGAATGCACCCATCGTACCAAATGGAAATATCATAGGAGGCATTGGTAAAAAGAAAGGTAATGATGCATCAAGATTATGTTTTTTTGCATAATAATAATGGCCCATTTCGTGAGCTCCCAGAATCAACATTAATGGCAAAGAAAAAGTAAGAAAACCCATAAAAAATATTTGAGGACTTATCAAAATCCTAAGCCACCACCAACTCATCTCAATAATTGAAGAATCTGCATATGAAGCCCACCACATAGATCCGGCCCATGTTGTAGTAAAAAAAGTTGCTAAAAGTAAATATAAATTAATTTTACTTTCATAATAATCATAAGAGGGTTGTGGTAAAATTACTAATATCAATTCATTGCCTGTTCTTCTAAGCATTGGGAATAAACGACTAGCTCCGAAAGTGTTTGCTACTTTAAGAGCCAACCGTAATTCTTCAAATTTTCTCTCTAAATTTTCAGGTTCTTTAACAAAAAATAAATGTGCATTTCCATCCCATTTACTATCCTCTACTTTCCAATTAAGGCCTTCAATAAATTTCTGTATCGATTTAGACATTCAAATTCCTAATTCCTGCTTTGCAATTTTTGAAGCTTGATGTGATAACTCGGGTGGCGCATATATTCGGCATCTCCAATGATCGAACTGAGCTTCATACAAACTTTTCGTTATAGTAGACATATTACTTGCATAATCCAGCGTTCCATCTTCTTTAAGAATTTTAACTTTCATTGTAGGAACCACTTTTAAGGGCGGTATATCCATAAAAATTTCTGATTTATCTATATCTAATTTTCCAGCAATAGAAGATTCCATTGTATCTATATCTGCTCTGGTTAATCCCATTTCTTCAGTTTCATCTTTAGTAATACTAACTACTCTTTTGATTATTTTTCTTTTTTCAAAATTATTGACTAATGTTTTTGAAAGACCACCTGCTGAATTTAGTTCAGAAAGAAACTTATGATCTGTGTAAGAAATAAAAGCCTCATAAGAAAATTTTTCTTCATTTATAGCTGCTTTTGTAGCTCGTGCTAGCATTAATTCAGCACCTCTTGAAAATGGATGAAAATAAACTGTTGGAAACATTATTGATCGTGAAGTCAAAAATGTTTCAACTACTGGCAAACCACCTTCACCAATTACTAATTCATTATCAGAAAAAGACATCTTTGTAATTAATCTACCTGTATCTACTCCTGTTTTAACACCTGTATAATGTGAATCACGCATAAGATAATCTAAACGATCTCCATCAATATCTCCTGAAATCAAAGAACCATATTTGTGATTGCCTTTAATCAATTCGCAAATTTCATTAGTATCTATTCCTTCTGAATTAAAAATATCTGATATTTTACTTTCTTTAATTATATCTTGAGTTACGTCAACATGATCTTTTCCAAATGGCAATTCATCTGCTAAATGGGAATAAGGCGAATGACCCAAATCATGTAATAAGCCTGCAATTGAAACTAAATGGATTTCATCCCCAGGAACTCCAGATTGTTTCGCCATTTGAGTTACTAAATGACAAGTGCCAATACTATGTTCGAGTCTTGTATGATTAGCTCCCGGATAAACTAAATTTGCAGACCCTAATTGCTTAATCCAACGTAACCTTTGATAAGGTTCAGTATCTACTAAAGAAGACTCCAAAGAATTTAAGTCAATGTAATCATGTATAGAATCTCTTACCCGACGCATTAACTTACTTGATACGAGGTTCATAAAATAGGTTATCTATGATGTGTGTTCCACCTTCTCCCAAAATGGGGAATTTAAAGGGAACGGCCCAAAGCTTATATTGACAAAATTCCTTAACTAAAATGCATATGAATATTTCCGAAAAAGTTAACGAAATAGACGTTGAAGAATTAACTGAATGTCCAGAATGTGACTCGGAACATATTGTACGTGATTACAAGCGTGGGGAAGTTACTTGCAGAAACTGTGGATTAGTTGTAGATGACCAAGTTATTGATCAAGGGCCAGAATGGAGAGCCTTTGATTCTGAGCAGAATGAAAGAAGAGCTCGTGGTGGAGCTCCTATGTCTGTAATGGTTCATGACAAAGGGCTTTCTACAGATATTGGTTGGGGCGGGCGTGACATTAACGGAAACAATGTTCCAACTAAAAATAGAGCTCAAGTTTATAGAATGCGAAAATGGCAGAATAGAACAAGAGCATCAAATTCTGCAGATAGAAACTTAGCTCAAGCTCTTAATGAATTAAATAGATTAGCATCTAAGATTGGTTTGCACCGGCAAGTCAGAGAAGAAGCTGCTATGCTATACAGGCGTGCAGTTCAAGATAATCTTGTAAGAGGGCGTTCCGTAGAAGGAGTTGCAGCTGCTGCACTTTATGGAGCTTGTAGAAGATGTGAAGTCCCACGAACATTAACTGAAATTACAGAAGCCTCAAGAGCTTCAAAAAAAGAAGTTGGAAGAACATATAGATATATTTCTAGAGAATTAAAATTAAACCTTCAACCTGCCTCTCCATCAGTTTACATTATTCGTTTCTGTAGAGAACTTGAACTACCTGGTGATGTTGAAAATACGGCAATCAGTATTCTCAACCAAGCAATTGCTGCTGAATTAACCTCTGGAAGAGGTCCAACTGGCGTGGCCGCAGCTGCAATTTACATTGCATCTGTTGTACATGATCAACGAAAAACTCAAAAAACTATTGCTGATACAGTGGGCGTTACTGAAGTAACAATAAGAAATCGTTACAAGGAATTAGCTAAGAATTTAGATATTGTAGTTTATTTGTGAGGTTTTTTTGAAATATAGTAAACGTGATAGTAATACCTATCATATTCGTTTAGAAAATGAAGATGATTTGTATCATTTAAATTTATTGCTAAGTGAAGGCGACCAAGTACGTGCCTTAACTGAAAGAAGAGAATCCTCACAATCAGATAGAATTAAGAAAGAAAGAGGTAAAAAACAAAAAATGAAACTTACTATTGATGTTAAAAATTTAGAATATCAATCCTTTGGACAGCGATTTCGATGTCATGGTATTATTTCATTGGGTGAAAACAACCAAGGCCTTCACCACACTTTAATTCTAGAACCTGGAGATTCATTTGATGTAAGAAAAGAATTTTGGCTAAACCATCACAAAGAACGATTAAAGAAAGCTGCAGAGCCAATAGTAACTGCTACAGCAATTGCTGTTGAAAGTGATTCGATAGTTATTGCAGAATTAAGAACATATGGAATCCGTGAATTAAAAACTCTTAATAGAGAGGGCAGTGGAAAATCAACTGGAGGAGAAGAATTAAATGATTTTTACAAAAGGGCAGTTAGACAAATTATCAAAGTTCACATACAAAATTCTGTAATTGTTATAATAGGGCCTGGATTTTTAAAAGAAGATTTTGCTGAAGTTGGTAAATCAAGAGCTACTGAGATATTCAAAGGATGTGTGATTGAGAACTCCGGACAAGGCGGAATGGCTGGAATTCATGAAGCTATAGGAAGAGGAGATTTACCAAATGCCGTTGCACAAATTAAAATTCAAGAAGAAATGGCAGCTGTAGAAAAACTCAAAGAGGCTATAGCAAAAGAATTAGGAACTTATGGCAAAAATGAAGTTAAAAATGCTGTTGAAAGTGGAGCTGCAGACAGCGTCTTGCTAATTTCTGAAAAAACAAAAGAAAAAGAAGGATTAGAATTATTAGAAATGGCTCAAAAAAATAGAACGAAAGTCATAGAAGTGTCTTCACACCACCATGGCGGAGAAATGCTAATTGGTTTGGGCGGTATTGCTGTAATTCTTAGATATAAATTAACATAAATTCTTTTAGAGGGGAGGTTGTAAGCACCATATGATGCCAGGCATGGGGCGTATGAATCCCCGTATGATGAAAAAATTGCAAAAACAGTTACAAAGTGCTACTGAGGAATTAGATGCAACTGAAGTCATTATACGAACTAAAGATAAAGAATTATACTTCAGTAATCCTTCTGTAAGTGCCATGAATATGATGGGGCAACAATCTTATCAAATTGTAGGAGAACCTGAAGAAAGAGAAATAGGCAGTAGTGGAGAAACTACAAATATCCCTAACGAGGACATAGAACTAGTGGCTTCACAGGCTGGCGTTTCTACTGAAAAAGCAAAAAAGGCTCTTGAGGAATGTAACGGTGAGCCTGCTGAGGCTATTATCAAATTAATGAGTGAATAATATGGATTTTGCAGAAACTGAAGATCAGAAAATGATTCGCGACATGGTTCGTGACTTTGCTGAAACTGTAGCTGGACCTACATGTAATCAGAGAGATAAAGAACAAAAACCCCCTATTGAAGAATTTAAGCAATTTGCAGAGCTCGGTGTTGCAGGTATGACTATTCCTGAGGAATATGGTGGACAAAAATTAGACGATATTTCAGAAGCTATTGTAGTTGAAGAATTGTCACGTGTTGATCCTTCACTAGGTGTGATGGTCGCCGTTCATGTTGGACTATGTGCTATGACCCTTGTTTTGAATGGAAATGAAGAACAAAAGAAAAAATATTTACCTAAACTTGCCTCCGGAGAGTATTTAGGCGCATATTCTCTAAGTGAAGCTGGTTCTGGAACTGATGCTGCAGCTATGGTTGCACGTGCCAGTGACGATGGAGACGTTTTTACATTAAATGGGGAAAAAATGTGGGTCACTAATGGGACTACTGCAGATTTATTTGTTCTTTTTGCGAAAGTTACAGATCATCCTGATTATGGAAAGAAAAACCACGGAGGTGTAACTTGTTTCATTATTGAGAAAGGATTTGAAGGATTTAAAATAGGTAAAAAAGAAGACAAGTTAGGTATTCGTTCAAGTGATACCTGCACCTTAATTCTTGATAACTGTAAAGTTCCAAAAGAAAACGTTCTAGGTGATGTCGGAAAAGGATTTGCTATTGCAATGAATGCATTAGATAATTCAAGAATAGGTATCGCTGCACAGGGACTAGGTATTGCTCAAGGTGCATATGAAGCTGCAGTCAAATATTCAAAAGAACGTGAAACTTTTGGAAAACCAATAGCTGCGCACCAAACAATTGGCAATTATTTAGCTGATATGGCATTGAAAATAGATGCTGCAAGGCTGCAGGTCTACAAGGCCGCGTGGGCAAAACAACAGCACTATGAGAATGGAGCTGATAGACATACTTTAGAAGCTTCATTTGCGAAATTAAATGCTGGTGATACTGCAATGTGGGTTTCAGAAAAAGCTGTTCAAGTATTAGGCGGATATGGTTATACTACTGAATTTCCTGTTGAAAGATTTTTTAGAGATGCAAAAATAACTCAAATTTACGAAGGAACACAAGAAGTTCAACGATTAGTAATTGCACGGGAAATTGGAAAATAATGGGAAAACTTTTATGAGTGTGTTTGTAAACTACTCTATAGACTATTTTAGTCGTCACATAAATTAATGGTGTAAATGATGCGTATAGGAATACCAAAGGAGAAAAGCGAGGGAGAAACTCGTGTTGCTATTGTACCTATTTCAGTTCCAAAGTTGTTAAAATTGGGATTTGAAGTTGTAATCGAAAAGGGTGCTGGAGAGAATTCAGGATACACTGATACTGAATATGAAGAAAAGGGTGCGAAAACTAAAACACTAGATGAAGTAATGAAATGTGAATTAATTGCATCTATTGATGTACCTGATTTTAAAAATATGAAAAAAGGACAAATGCTAGCATGTGTTGCTGATCCTTTTAGAAATTTACAACAAACAAAAAAAATAATAGAGGCTGGAATTACACTACTTTCTTTAGAGGTTATTCCTAGAAGATTGTCCAAAGGCCAATCAATGGACGTTAATTCTAGTCAAGATAATTTATCAGGTTACAAAGCTGCTTTGATGGGATCTCAACATATTGCAAAAATGGTACCTATGATGATGACCTCTGCAGGAACTGTAAGGCCTGCTAAATTTGTAATTCAAGGTGCTGCTGTTGCTGGCCTCCAAGCAATCGCTACTGCAAAACGACTGGGTGGAGCTATTCAAGCTATTGATGTCCGATTAGCTGCAAAACAAGATACTGAAAGTTTGGGAGCTAAATTCATAGACGTCCCTGGATGGAAAGACGCTGAAAGTTCTAGCGGACATGCTTCTCTCTTTACAGATAAGGATCTACAGAATGCTTTCGATAATGCATTAATGAATGCTGTGAAAGATGCTGATGTAGTTATTACTACTGCTAGATTATTTGGCGCAAATGCACCAAAATTATTCTTTGGAAAGGAAAACAATGAAAAAATGACAAAGGAAATGAAAGAAGGGTCTGTAATTGTTGACATGAATACGGATACTGGCGGCAATATAGTTGGAAGTAAAGAAGGGGAAATTATTGAAAAGGATGGAGTTACAATTGTAGGAATACCAATGCTATGTAGAACTGTACCAAATACAGCATCTATGCTCTATTCAAATAATATTACTAATTTCGTTACTGTATTGGTTAGCGAGGGAAAACTCACCATCAATCAAGAAGAACAAGTACTTACTGGAGACGAAGGTGGAATTTCAGCAGGATATGGTGGAATATTAATTGCTGAGGATGGAAAAATACATGGAAATCATACTAAATTAATGGAGGCTATGAAATAATGGAATTAATCACTCTTATTGGTGCAATAACTGTTTTCATTTTGGCTATTTTTTTGGGTTTTGAACTTATTACAAAAGTTCCACCAACTTTGCATACTCCACTAATGTCAGGAGCTAATGCAATTTCTGGAATTACAATTGTGGGTGCTTTGATTTTTTCAAATACTGATTTCAATGAAGGCAATCCTGGAGTTGCAGCATGGCTAGCATTTTTTGCACTAATTTTAGCTACAATTAACGTAGTTGGAGGATTTGCTGTTACTAACCGAATGTTAAACATGATTGCTGGTAAAAGAGGAGGCAAATAATGGACAAAGCTGTTTGGGACATAGGGTATCTGGTAGCCTCAATACTTTTCATAATGGGTCTGAAGAAATTAGGCCATCCTAGAACTGCGCCAACTGGTAATTTGTATGGTGCCTTAGGAATGCTTGTTGCAGTTGTTGTTACTATTGCACAAATGGATTTTGGATTAACTAATAATTTTACACTGATTATTGCTGGACTTGCTATTGGAGGGCTAATTGGCTATTATATGGCTGTAAAAGTCGAAATGACTGGCATGCCTGAAATGGTGGCTTTATTCAATGGATTTGGAGGGGCTGCAAGTGCGCTTGTTGCCGCATCTGAAGTATTTAGGCGAATAAATGAAAATGACCTTCCTGAGGGTTTAGAATTGCATGTTGCTTGGATTGCCATCGGCTTATCTGCATTAGTTGGTTGGGTAACTTTAACTGGAAGTCTACTTGCTATGATGAAATTAAAGGGTGGAGTAGAAATATTTGGAACTTGGTACAGAACTCCAACTTGGGGGCCTGAGTGGCTAAATTATGTTAAAGGATTAGTGTTGATTTCAATCATAGGGCTTCTTTACATGACCATAGAAGAACCTGGGAATCAGGATTATGTTATAGCAATTATTGCACTATCATCTATTCTTGGAATCCTATTCGTACTTCCAATTGGGGGTGCAGACATGCCTGTTGTGGTAAGTCTATTGAATTCCTTATCTGGTATTGCTGCAGCATTCACTGGATTTATTATAGGAAATAATGTTTTGATAATTGCAGGATCTATGGTTGGTGCTGCCGGTTTGATTTTAACAAATATCATGTGTAAAGCAATGAATCGTCAACTAATTGATGTATTATTCAAATCATTTGGAGGCTCTGATAAAGAACAAGTTACAAGAACAAAAGTTGGATCCGATCCTGAAGAAGTAGCTATGGTTTGCGATGGGATATCTAAATGTGTTATAATTCCAGGATATGGAATGGCTGTTTCACAATGTCAACACCAAGTTAGAGAATTTGCAGATATCTTAGAAGCAAATGGCTGTGAAGTAAAATATGGCATACATCCTGTTGCTGGAAGGATGCCTGGGCACATGAATGTATTATTGGCTGAAGCTAGCGTTCCCTATGAAAAATTAATTGAAATGGATGACATAAATTCAGAAATGGCTGAATGTGATGTAGCTATAGTTGTTGGGGCAAACGATACTGTTAATCCTGCAGCTAGAAGTGGAGAGGGTCCATTAGCTGGAATGCCAATTATTGATGCTGATAAAGCTGGTGTTGTCGTAATCGTAAAACGATCTTTGTCTGTTGGTTATGCTGGAGTAGATAATGATTTATTCTATGAAGACAAAACTATGATGCTATTCGGTGATGGTAAACAAATGATGACTGAGTTAGTTTCTTCAATGAAAGAACTCTAAAATTTTTGTTGACCGCCACCTAATTTCTCTGTTTCTGAGGATTCAACTAAGTTAGTAATATCTTCGATTCTATCAAGTGGCCTTTCAAGTTGACGCTTACGTGTAGAAACCATATTGTCATAGTCTTTTTTGACTGTATCTAAACTTCTTCCCATCTTATCCATAACTTCAACATATTTACCCCATTGAAGCTTAAAATTATTCAATAAATTCATGACTTCTGTTGCTTGCTCTTCCATAGCAAAATTCTTTGTTGCTTGATTAATAAGAGAAAGAATTGCATACAGAGTTAATGGCGAGCAAAGTAGAACTTTATTTTGCAATGCATAATCGATTACAGCACTATCTTCCTTATTAATAAAAGAATAAATTGATTCATTAGGAACAAGCATCAAAACATAATCTACTGTTCCAGATGAAGGATCGATATAATTCCTTTTTGTAATATCTTTAACATGCTTCTTTACATCCTTGAGAAAACTACTTTTTTCACTTGAACGAACTAATTCATCTTCTGTGTCTATATATTTTTCATAATGGGCTAAAGGAAATTTAACGTCCATATTGAGTTTCTTTTCTTTGGGTAGTATAAATGTAAAATCTGGGCGTTCTCCTGTATCAACAACCTCTTGTTTAGTATAATTTACACCTTCCATTAAGCCAATAACATTCAATATATCTTCTACTATTCTTTCCCCCCACTGGCCTCTTTTTTGTGAAGAAGAAAGAATTTCACGTAACTTGGTTGTTGTCTCTTTCAAATCTTTTGTCTGTGTGTTTGTATTTTCTAGACTTTGATTAAGTTGAATAGAATGTTCTTCTATAGATTGAAGCTTTTTTGACATTGTCTCCAAATTCCCATCAATTAATTTTTTCTTATTTTCCAAATCCTTATCAGCTTGTTTTGAAAAATTTTGAAATTTATCGTCAGCTATCTTAAGAAATTCTTCCGTATTAGATTTGTTAACATCAAATGCTACAGATTTGAATGCCTTTTCCATTTCCTCCTTAATTCCATCTAATTCTTCCTCATTAGATTGATTTTTTTGATTTGCTAAATAAAATCCTATAGCAATACCAATAATCAAACTCAATATAATGTAGATTTCTACCATTCTATATGCCTTATAGCATGCTGATATTAATTATTTCATTACAGAAAGTTATCTAAAAGTACTCCTTTGAGTACCCTTGAGAATTGTACTAGTTGAACCTCAACATCCGGGAAATATAGGTGCTGTAGCTAGAGCAATGGCAAATTTCGGATTAGATGATTTAGCAATGATAAAAGGTTGTGATTTAGCTGATGAAAGTTTTGCAAGATCTAAATCTGGAAGGCCTGTCTTAGAAAATTCAAAACGTTATAATACTATTGAAGAAGCAATCTCAGAATGTGATATTGCAATAGGAACTAGTGGAATAAAGCCTGAAGGTGATAAAAGATGGTTTAGGGCTCCTGAGAATGTTGAAAAAATCAATGACATTATAGCTGAAAGAGAAAATCCTGCATTACTATTTGGACGGGAAAATTATGGCCTTTATAGAGAAGAATTAGCACTTTGTGAAGCTACAATAACTATCCCTACAAATCCTGAATATCCTATACTAAATCTTTCGCATGCTGTTGCAATAGTTCTTTACGAAATTAAAAGAAAAGAAAAAGTAAAAGGTCCGAAAAAACGAAAGAATGTTTCTCAAGAGGAATTTGAAAGATTAGTTGATAGAATTATGAATTTATTAGAAAATAGTAGTTATCCCGAAAGAAGATTAGATCGTTCTAGAACTACCTTAAGAAGATTAGTTTCTAGAGGAAATCCTGATGAAGGAGAATATGAAAATTTAATGGGAATCTTCAAAGCAATAAAAGAAGGGAAGAGATGAAAACTGACCATATTCCATTTAAAATGCCAACAAGAGGTTGGGCATTGAATCAAAATTGGGTAGACCTTACATTTTTACATTGGGAAGTTGACCATGATTTACTAAAAAAATACATTCCTGAGGATTTAAAATTAGAAACATTTAATGGAAAAACTTACGTTGGAACTATACCGTTTAGAATGGAAAAAATAAGACCTCGTTTTTTACCTTCTATACCATTTATTTCTAATTTTCCTGAATTTAATATTAGAACCTATGTTTCAAAGAAAGGGATAGCTGGTGTTTTATTTCTAACTTTAGATGCTGAAAGTCGAATAACAAGTATGTATGCACCATGGGCTTATGGACTGCCTTATATTTTTGCAAAAGGGAAAGTAGAAGAAAATGAAGAAGGCGGATTTTCATGGTACTCCGAAAGAAAAAGTAATGGAATAGGTATCAGGGGAAACTCAAAGCCTAATGGATTTCTAAGAAAAGCTGACAAAAATAGTCTTGAAGAATTTCTCTTTGAAAGATACTGCCTATATGTTACTCACAAAAATAAAACTCATATTGCTTATACATGTCACGAACAATGGGAATTTCAAGATGCAACTGCAGAACTTGAGACAAACTCCTTAACTGAATTTTACAAACTTGGAATATCTAATATATTGCAACCTGATTTAGTACACATAAGTAAAGGCGTTAAAGTGAAAACTTGGAGTGCAGAGGAAACATAAATGAATTACATAATGGTTACAGGACCAATGGGGGCAGGAAAATCAACATTTATGAGAAGTTTGCCAAAACCTTGGGGAAATTTTGTAATTCCTGAAGGGGTGCCTAACATGTTATTAGATTATGCTTGTGAATTAAACAAATTAATGTTTTATGAAATTGATGCACCTACAGCTACTGGTAAAGTTTGGATAGATTGGCTTAAAGCTGCAAATGTTCAAATTATTGTAGGAAATGGACTTAAGAAACCTGATAAACACTTTATTGAATTATGGAAATATTTGGAAGAAAACACGCCGAATACAAAAAGAATTATTATATTAAATCGTATAGAAAAAATTAATGAAAAATGGAACTCTTACACTAATGAAAAAATATTTTGTGTAGGAATTGGCGAGGTCATTGATGAAGAAACAGCTGTAGCTTCAAAAAATGATATTATGGCAGTTGTAGATTATCTAAATAGTAATTATGAATAAAGAAAAAAAAAGGGAAAGTCTATCGTACTTACTTGAGGCTGCAAACAAAATTTTTGGAGAAAAAAAATTACTTGAGATGCTAGTTTCAGAGGGTGCTCCGAAAGATAAAAATCTTAAGGAAATTGTTAATGATGAAAAATTAAGATTTTTGCACTTAACTATGGCTCTGAAAAATTCAGACATTTTTCTAGATCATTTACAAACAAGACTAAAAGAAATGAGTGCTATTGCAAAGATTATTGAAGTTGGTAATTCAGAGTTAATTGATAAATGGTTAAGTGATGAATGCAAACCCTGCCTTGTTGAACATGTTATTGAAGGATATGACGAAATTTACAAAATATTAATTGAGCTAGATGATAGATTATTATGGCATGGTTGGCCTTTAATTGGTAAACTCCATGACCCTATAGAATAAAGAGAAAGAGAATTTATACCTATTTCGTTAGAGCTTTGAATAATAATGAGCGAAATGCACGTTTATCGTTTCGGTCCAGGCATGACCGATGGCAAAGCAGATATGAAGAATTTACTAGGTGGAAAAGGAGCTAATTTAGCTGAAATGGCGCTTTTAGAAATACCAGTACCTCCAGGTTGTACAATTACTACTGAAGTATGTACTTTCTTTAATGATAACAACCAAAACTATCCTAAAGAGCTGGATGGGCAATTAAAAAATGCACTGAAGGATATTGAGAATAGTGTAGGAACTATTTTTGGCGATTCTGAGAATCCATTATTACTATCTGTCCGCTCTGGAGCAAGAACCTCTATGCCTGGTATGATGGAAACTGTCCTCAATGTAGGATTAAATGATACTACTAGGGAAGGACTCATAGCTCAAAGCGGAGACCCAAGATTTGTTTATGATGCACAAAGACGACTAATTCAAATGTATTCTGATGTTGTTATGGAAAAGGCATCTGGAATTGAACCCGAAGAAGGAATGGGTATTCGTAACCAACTAGAACATGAATTAGAAAAAATGAAAGAACAGGAAGGTGTAACTGAAGATACTGATTTATCTGCAACAAATCTAAAAGATCTAGTAGAAATTTACAGAGGTAAAGTTTTAGAAGTACTCAAAAAACCGTTCCCTGAAGATCCATGGGAACAGCTTTGGGGAGCTATCTCTGCTGTGTTCTATTCATGGGATGGAAAAAGAGCAAAAGCATATCGGAAAATAGAAAATATACCTGAAGAGTGGGGAACTGCCGTTAATGTTCAAGCCATGGTTTATGGAAATCTTGGAGAAGATAGTGCAACTGGTGTTGCCTTTACTAGAAATCCTGCTACTGGAGAAAATAATTTTTATGGTGAATGGTTGGCAAAAGCGCAAGGTGAAGATGTGGTTGCTGGAATTAGAACACCAAACCCATTAAACGAAGTTTGTAGAACTGACCATAGTGGAGATTTGCCTAGTTTAGAGCAATCGGTACCTCATTTATACAAAGAATTAAACAAAATAAGATTAAATCTTGAAGATCACTACAGCGATATGATGGATATTGAATTTACTATACAATCTGGAAAACTTTGGATGCTACAATGTAGAATTGGAAAACGTAATGGCCCTGCTGCCATTCGTATGGCTTCTGAGATGGTAAAAGAAAATCGAATAGATGGAAAAACTGCAATTGGTAGAGTAACGCCATCTCAATTGGACGAATTGCTTCATCCTATTGTTGATCCTGATGTTGAAAAAACTACTGCTCTTCTAGCTAAAGGTTTACCTGCTGGGCCAGGAGGGGCAACTGGTAAAGCTGTTTTTACAGCACAAGATGCTGTTGATTGGGCAGCTAAAGGTGAAAAAGTAGTATTAGTTAGAGAAGAAACAAACCCTGAAGATGTTGAGGGGATGAGGGCGTCTGTAGCAATCCTAACTTCTCGTGGTGGAATGACCTCACATGCAGCTTTAGTTGCGAGAGGATGGGGAATGTGTTGTGTTGTGGGTGCTGGAGAAATGAAAGTAGATTCAATTAAAAAAGAATTTACTGTTGGAGATATCACTGTAAATGAAGGTGACGAGATTACTCTTAATGGAACTGCAGGTAAAGTTTACAAGGGTGAATTGCCTCTAATTGAAACTGATATTGCTAGTGATTATTTGACTCACTTCCTAGGACTTTGTGATGAGGTAAGAAGGCTAAAAGTTAGAACTAATGCTGAGACCCCAGCTGACGCAAAGAGAGCTTTAAGTTTTGGAGCTGAAGGAATTGGACTTTTCAGGATAGAGCATATGTTCTATGGTGAGGGTTCGGAAGAACCTCTTTTTCATCTTCAAGAGATGATTATGGCAAATAGTCAAAAAGAAAGAAAAACTGCTTTAGATTCCTTATTTCCTTTCATGAAAAATGATATCAAAGAAACATTAAGAACAATGGAAGGATTGCCTGTAACTATTAGATTAATGGATCCGCCATTACATGAATTTATTCCACACGATGCTAAAAGACAAAAGAAACTTGCCAGTGCTTTAGGAATTAATGCTGAAGAGTTAGAAAGGAGATCTGATGCACTCAAAGAATCAAATCCAATGATGGGCCATAGAGGTGTAAGATTAGGAATAACACACCCTGAAATTACAGAAATGCAAGCTAGAGCTATTTTAGAAGCTGCAGCTGAACTTTCTAGTGAAAAGGTAAAAACTTTCCCTGAAATAATGATTCCACTAACTGGAATGGAAACGGAATATAATCATCAAGAAAAAATTGTGCGAGAAGTTGCTGGAAATATAGAAGAACTAGAAAATTATATGGTTGGGACAATGATGGAAATTCCAAGAGCAAGCTTTGTTGCTGATAGGATTGCTGAAACTGCTGAATTCTTTTCATTTGGTACTAACGATTTAACTCAAATGGCCTTTGGATTTAGTCGTGATGATACTGGAGGATTTATGCCTGCATATCTAGAACAAGGATTACTGCCTGAAGATCCTTTTGCAAGTCTTGACGAGGGAGTTTGTGAACTAGTAAAAATGGGTATTGAGAAAGGAAGAGAAACAAAATCAGACCTAAAAGTTGGAATATGTGGTGAGCACGGTGGAGAACCTAAATCAGTTCATTTCTGTCATGGGATAGGTATGGATTATGTCTCTTGTTCACCATTCAGAGTTCCTATTGCTAGATTNTCTGCAGCGCAAGCGGTATTGAATGAAAAATAGTGCTAAAACTTTATTAGAATTTAGTATTATTTTAGGATTAACTACACTAGTAACAACATATCTAATTTCTACCCTTAGTGGAAGGGTTGCACCATTTATACCCATTATCTCAGAGATGCCATTCTCAGAACCTGAATCAAGTATCTTTTCCATGGGATTAGGTATTAGTNTATTTGGAAGTCTAATACTTACTCAAGTATTTTATCGATTACTAAAACCTCTTGCCGAAAATATCAGTGAAACATATGTTAATAGAAATAAGATTATGAGAGTGGTGGGAACGATTGGGTCTATATGTGGAATAATTACTGTTAATTTTAATTGGGATGTTTTTCCAGTAATACATGGAGTTACTGCCTTTATTACATTTACCTCTTTTCTAATATGGACTACTTGTACCTATGATATTTTAAAGAAAAATGGATATGAGAATAAAATAAGAAAATATACTGTAATAACTGCTTGGTTTTTCTATTTTATGATGGCAATATTTTCAGTTTTAGACAATCTAGAAATGATTGAAGAAAAAGATGATTTCTTTTACAGAATGGACAATCCACCTAATGTAGAAACTGAAAGAAGTATGTATCTTAACCTTACTGCTTTATGTGAATGGAGTATGGTCTTTTCCTTTTATTTAGGATTAAGCACCTATCGGAATTTTCTAAAAAATGAACAAATTTAGAAAGTTAATTAGTTTATAATGGGGTTTTATTGATACCTTATGGCGACCGTTGACCAAGAACTACTCTTTGCTATTAGAGGAATTGAAGTTCTCTTAGAATCTGGCGTTGGTGTTGCAGANGCAATGAAACACGTTGCAGATGAGGATTATGGAGATTTNAGTGGAATATTCAAACAAATTTTTAGAGATACTGAAGGAGGNAAAAACTTCAGTGATGCAATTAGAACTCAGATGAGAAGTACTGATTCTCCTGGCTTGAGAAAAGTTCTTTCTAGCTTAATAATGTCTATCGAAGAAGATACTAATGTAATTGATAGATTAAGATCAATCGCTGATAAAGAAGCTAAAGAAAGAAGAATAAATCTAGATAATTTTATTGAAGGACTATCTTCTACTTCTGANCAATTTATTATTGTTTCTATACTAATACCAATTATTGTTGTAATTGGTGCTGTTGTTAATGGATTAGTAGAATCTGCTAAAGCTGCTGGAGGAGGATTTTTAGGAAATACTCCGACAATGCCTGATGTTTGTGTACCTGCTTTATTCATTACAGCAACTATAATTATAGCAGGGATGATTGTACAAACCAAAGCAAAGGAGCCTGGAGTATGAGTTTGTTAGACGATTTAGTTAGTGGCGATGGACTATCATCAATTCACGGAATTATTTGGATAGCATTAGGAGTATGGGCCCTTATTGGTACGCTTTTCTACATACCTGCAAAAAGAAAACAAGATAAAATAAGTGAATTAGAAGCTGTATGGCCAGACGTTTTAGCTGATTTAGCTGAAGAATTACGTGCTGGCATGGGTGTAGAATCTGCGTTAGACGCTATTGCCTCTGGAAGAAATGATCGTATGGGATTAATGCTTCGTGAAGCTGTAAAAAGAATGAGAGATGATGGTTTTGGTATGGCAATGAGAGATTTTGCAAAGCAAACTGAATCACCAATGATTGTCCGAATTGTAAGCATTTTGAATGTAGCTCTTGGCTCCTCTGGAAGTTTTGCAACTACACTTGAAAATATTTCTGAAGAATTTTGGGAAATATATATGCTTAGAAAAGAAAGAATTACAAAAACCCAAGGTACTGCAAACTTCATTTTATGGGGTGGTGCAATGATTTGTCCTATATTACTAGGATTAATTGTAGCTGTATTTGGAAGTGGAAAAGCAGGTTCATTTGAACTCAACGTTGATTTGAGCTTATTGAATCAATCATTATTTTTCTATATGATGGTGTTAGGAGCTGGAGGTGTGTGGATGCAATCTGTAATTTTGCAAACTACTCAAACTGCCATCTGGAGAATGCCTATGTACATGTTCATAGCTACTACTACGCTATTATTAGCACTAAAAATCTCAATCGTATAAATATGCAACAAGGACGAATAATTGAACAATACCCGACTGCCAACATCGTCGAAAGACCTGATGCTGAGCGACCTCTATACCAGGTAACTAAAGCCGTCAAATCTCCGAGTTATGGAGCTTTGAAACCATTACTAGATGATGATAATCTTGAAGAAATCATGTATAATCATCCAGATAAGGCCGTAATGGTTGCACATAGGAAACATGGTATGTGTGTAACAAATGTAAAATTGACTAGTGAAGAAGCTACAGCAATTATACAAAAAGTTGGAAAGTATGTTGGAAGAAAAGTCGGGCCTGGAAATCTATTATTGGATGGAAGATTGCCTGATGGAAGTCGTGTAAACGCAACAATTCCTCCTGTTTCTCCAAATGGTCCAACAATGACTATCAGAAAACAGATGAATGATCCATTAACTGTTGTAAATTTAATGAAATTTGGAACTATGTCTCCAAGATTAGCGTCATTACTATGGATGTTTGCCGATGGAATGGGTGCAGCTCCATCTAATGTTCTAGTTGCTGGAGGTACAGGCTCAGGAAAAACTACTACACTAAACGTGCTAGGATTATTTATTCCTGCAAAAGATCGATTAATTACTATTGAAGATGTTACTGAAGTTCAATTGAAGCATGAGCATCACGTTCAACTTGAGACGTTCAACTCAACAAAACCTGAAGAACCTGAAGTAGACATGGACTCTTTATTGAAAAATACATTACGTATGAGGCCAGACAGAATAATCGTTGGAGAAGTTAGAGGGCCTGAAGCTAAAACTCTATTCACTGCAATGAATACTGGACATGATGGATGTTTTGGTACTGTTCACGCAAATACTGCGCAAGAAACTGTATCAAGATTAATCAACCCACCTATGGAAGTTCCTCCTATAATGATGAATGCTTTACATTTGATTATAATGCAAAGTAGAATAAATGTTAATGGAAAACAAATTAGAACAATTACTGAAGTTTCCGAATTAGCTGGTCTAGAAGGAAGTAAACCAAGGCTCAATACCTTATTCAAATGGAATGGGCAAACTAATCAATTGGAAGAAACTGGAGTTCCAAGTAAACTTCGTGAGAGAATCTCTAAAGCTGCAGGTGTAGCACCAAGACAATTTGATGAAATGGCCCAAAACAGGCAGAAGATTCTTGAATCGCTAGTTCAAAGAAACATTGATGATATTGAACAAGTCAGTACTGTTGTCCAAAATTATTACGCCAAGATGTAAACAAGATGGTAAGCACTTATTCTGAAGCTGGCGTAGATATTGATGCAAGTGAAAAAGCTACTGAAGCTCTAATTGCTCAAATTAAAGGAGTTAACAGAAAAGGTGATGGTGAAGCAATAAAATTAGATAATGGATTTGCAGGATTAGTTAAACTCGGAGACGGTGCATTAGCAATGTGTACCGATGGAGTGGGTAGCAAATTATTGCTAGCTGAACAAATGGATTCAATTCACACTGTTGGAATTGACTGTGTGGCAATGAATACAAATGATCTAATTTGTGTTGGGGCTGAACCATTAAGTTTTGTTGATTACGTAGCACTAGACAAACCGGATGAACAATTAATGGCTAAAATTGGAATGGGATTGGCTGAAGGATGTAAACAATCTAACTGTACTTTATCCGGAGGAGAAACTGCAATATTGCCTGAATTAGTTCATGGTTTTGATATTGCTGGAACTTCTGTTGGTTATGTTAAACAAGACAAAATTATTGACGGTACAAAAATATCAGAGGGAGATGTTTTGATTGGTCTGAAATCAAGTGGACCACACTCAAACGGATATACNTTGATTCGAAAGTTATTTGATGGTGACAAGGAACTCGGAAAAAAACTTGTTGAACCAACTAGAATTTACGTTAAGGAAATAATGGCCTTGATTAAGCAAGTGAACGTTCATGGAATAGCTCACATTACTGGCGGTGGACTAGACAATATTAGTCGAATAAATGATAATTTTCAGTATGTAATAGATAATCCGCTACCAGTTCCTTCTGTTTTTGATTGGTTACAAGAAAAAGGAAATATTGAAGACAAAGAGATGTACCGAACATTCAATATGGGAATGGGGATGGTAATCATTGTAAACAAGGATGATGCTGAAAAATCGGTATCAATTCTTGGTGAACATGCACAGATTATTGGTACTGTAAAATCTGGTAAAGGCGTTTCACACAGTGCAATAGAATAGGAATAAATAACAAAATTTATTCCGGTGAATGAAACTTTAATTCTTAGATCTTAGATAATTCAAGGCTGATCCAGCTTTGAACCATTCAACCTGTAATTCATCCATACTGTGATTACAGACAAAAGTATCCATAGTTCCATCACTGTGTTTTGCTTCCACAGTGACCTTAGAATTTGGACCTAAATCATCAGTTCCTTTGATTGTTAATCTATCATCTACTCTCAATAAATCCCATGATGATTCATCTGCAAAAATGAGTGGTAAAACTCCTTGTTTCTTCAAATTAGTTTCTGCAATACGAGCCATGCTTCTTGCAATTACAACCTTACAACCTAAAAATCTTGGAGACATGGCTGCATGTTCTCGGCTACTACCTTCTCCATAATTAACATCTGCAATAACTGCCCAAGGTTGNTTATTTTCATAATAATTACGTGCAACTTTTGGAATCTTACCTTTATTTCCATCTAATTGATTAATTGCTGTACCTTGTTCTTCTGTAAATGAATTATGTGCACCAATGTAACAATTATCTGAAATATTATCTAAATGGCCTCTGAATTGTAACCAAATTCCTGCTGGAGAAATATGATCTGTTGTACATTTACCTTTAACTTTAACTAAAATTGGCAAATCTTCTAACTCTTTCTTAGTTGTAGCTACAAAAGGTTCTAACAATTGTAATCTTCTACTCTCTNAGGAAACATCTAAGTCAACTGAACCGGAATCTTCTGAGGGAGGAATAAATCCTTCTAAATTAAATAAAAACCCATTTTCAGGCAGTTGATCTCCTTCTGGAGGTTCAAGCAAAAATTCACTCCCATCTTCTGCAGTCAACTTATCGGTTATAGGATTAAAATCTAAACTACCTGCAATAGCCATGGCTGTAACTATTTCTGGACTGGTGAGAAAAGACAATGTTTGATGATTTCCATCATTTCTCCCACTAAAATTTCGATTGTAAGAAGATACTATTGAATTAACATCTCCGCTATCAATATCGTCTCTTTTCCATTGACCTATACATGGACCGCAGGCATTTGCTAAGACCGTCCCTCCAATATCGTCAAAAATTTGCATTTGACCATCTCGCCTGATGGTATTGTCNATAGTATCTGAACCTGGNGTAACCATAAACTGAACTTTTGATTTCAAACCTGCATTCCTTGCCTGTAATGCAATTGAAGATGCTCTTTCCATGTCTTCATAAGAAGAATTTGTACAAGATCCTATCAAGGCTGCTTGAATATCTGTTGGCCAATTATTTTCTCTTGCTTCATCTCCTAAATCTGAAACTGGTCTTGCTAAATCTGGAGTATGTGGACCAACAATTGCNGGAACTAATTCTGATAAATTAATTTCAATTATTCTATCATAATACTGTGCAGGATTAACTTCAACTTCTGCATCTGGAACTAAGTGTTCAGAATACTCTTTAGCCATATCTGCTATTTCAGATCTATTGGTTGCCCTAAGATAATCATCCATTGAATTATCATATGGGAAAAGTGAAGTGGTAGCTCCAACTTCCGCACCCATATTGCAAATTGTACCTTTCCCTGTAGAAGAAATTGTTGAAGCTCCCGGTCCAAAATATTCTACAATATGCCCTGTGCCTCCTTTAACAGTCAATTCTTCACATACTTTGAGTATTACATCTTTAGCAGAGGCCCATCCAGATAATTCTCCTGTTAAATGAACTCCAATAATTCCAGGCCATTTGATTGTAAATGGCAAACNTGCCATAACTTCCATTGCATCTGCCCCACCAACTCCAATAGCCACCATTCCCAATCCTCCTGCATTAGGTGTGTGAGAATCTGTACCTATCATCATGCCTCCTGGAAATGCATAATTCTCAAGAACTACCTGATGAATTATACCTGCTCCTGGTTTCCAGAAACCTAAACCATATTTTGCTGAAGCCGATTTCAAAAATGAAAAAACTTCAGAACTAACTTCATTGGCATATTCTAAATCCTTATCTTTTCCAACTCTAGCTTGGATTAAATGATCACAATGTACTGTAGAAGGAACTGCAACTTTTGAACGACCTGTTAGTGCAAATTGCAGTAATGCCATTTGAGCAGTTGCGTCTTGCATTGCTACACGATCTGGCTGTAATTCAACATAAGATTTTGTTCTTGTAGGTTCCTTTTCAATTTTGATTAAGTGACTAAAAAGAATCTTCTCTGTTAAAGTCATTGAACGGTTTAAGATGTGTCTAGCCTGATCTATTTTCTCAGGCATTTGAGAATAAAAATTACGAATCACACCAAAATCCGACATATTTCTGACTAAAGAATTGATTATATGATAGTATCGTCATCTTCTATTTTAACAGCCATAGCCCAGAAGATTAAAGCAANNATCCAAAAAAGAAACGAACAAGGCAATCTNAGAGAACGACCTGAAGCTGGAACTATATATTCATCTTCTCCGAAGAAAATAACTATTCCTGCTAATAATGAAAATCCTGACAAAAGATACGATACAAATCCTGTAAGATCCATTACCAAGAATCCCACAATGTTTTCTTAGCCATCTCCATAGAATAAAACGTATTGTAAATCAATGATTTTTTCCAACCACTAGGATTAATTTCTTCCCAATCTACCTCATCACCATCTTTAACTTTTCTCATCCCATATTCAAAAGCCCTATTCCCAAGAAGTGCAAATATTCCTCTACGGGCAATATCTGCTTTTTTCCTCTGGTGAAATTGCTTCTTCCACAATTTATCATAATCAAGTGATTCTGATATGGCTCTTTGTGCAAGGGCGCCAGATTCAATAGCGTAATTCATTCCAAATCCTCTCCAAGGATCTTGAAAACCTGCAGCTTCACCTGTGTGGTAAATTCCATCTTTAATTGCTGTTTTAGGAAAATCTACACCTCCCTGACCTCCAACTGTCCCCGTAGGTTTTGCACCGTCAACTATATTTTTCAANATATCTCGCTCTTCAACTGCTTTATACAATAATTTTCTAACTTGTTTAGCATATGGCTTTGAACAGCAGTTCATAATTTTGATAGTATCATTATCCATCGGAATTACGTAAAGATACCAGCCTCTTGGAGAATATTTTTCATCATGCATATACAAAAATTGATCTCGTGGAAAATCTGAATTTTCATAATAAGCTCCAAAGGCAACCATGTCTGTACGTTTAGGTCCTGTAGCAAGAATATCTCCAGCCTTTGGCTTAGGTCTTGATTTAAACTTAAATTCCACACCTAAATCTTCAGCTTCTTTTGCAAGGCCTCTTTCTAAAGAATTATCTCCTCCTCTGAGAATTAACGGTAATGGTTCCTTAAGTGAAATAGTAAAATCTCTTTTTTCAGTCGAACATATAAATTTCTTAGCATCTTTAAATGTAAATTTTGGATTTAATCCCCATCTGTTCAAGTATTGTTTTGCACCTGACTCTGAGGAGGGAGTTTCTGGACTTTCTTTGAGTAAGACTTGATAATTAGGATGGAACTGCATGCCTACAGCTTCTCTAGATTCATGAATTTCGACCTTTTCATCATTCTTTGCAAAATTAATTGCTGCAGAAAGTCCTGAAAGACCTGCGCCAATTATTCTATGCTTTCTAGAATTATTAGCTTTAGAAGAGCCAGACATTAATACGAGATTAGAATAGGTCTTAAATTTGTATTGCTGAAGATTGGAAACATTTAATAATCACTAATAGTTACTATAATGTGGCAGACAAGGTTGAACCTTTTTGGAAAAAAAGTATCCCTAATAAGGAAATTCCTAAAAATAAAACAGAATTTGATATTATAATTGTTGGAGGGGGGCCAGCAGGCTGTGCTTCTGCATGCTACGCTGTAAAAGAAGGATACAAAGTTTTACTATTGGAAAAAGAAGAATATCCTAGAGACAAAATTTGCGGAGATGCTGTAGGGGGAAAATCCCTAAAACATTTAGACGAATTAAAAATATTAGATACTTTGAAGAAAAGTCCACATTATATTTTTGACAGTGTACTATTCAGCAACACAAAAAATGAAAAAGTTTGTATAAATATTAATGATCCGAAAGCTGTAGGATATGTTTATCCTAGGATTAATTTTGATTGGATACTATTTAATGAAGCTACAAAGAGAATTGAGAATAATGATGGATATGTTATACAAAATTTCAGAGTAAAAAATATTTTAATTGATAAAAAAGAAAATAATCGAATTATTGGAATTAAAGGAACAAAGGGAGATAAAGAGTATGAATTCTTTGCACCACTTACTATAGGTGCTGGAGGAGTAAATTGCCCAATTTCAAAGGCAACTATTACTGATATTTACAACGAATCATTCATTGAAAAGAAACATTGGAGCTCTGCATTCAGACAATATTGGAAAAACGTTGAAAATGTAAATTATGAAAAAGGTGCGATTGAATTTCATTACATTGATGGTGTTATCCCGGGGTATTTTTGGATATTTCCTATCGGTGAAAATACATGTAATGTTGGTTTAGGGATAACTCTTGAAGATTTAAAAAATAAAGAACAAAAATTAAAAGAATTACAGAATTATATTATAACTGAAAAATTTGCACCTAGATTTGAAAATGCAACTCTCGTAGAAAATAGTGGAAAAAGTTGGCAAATACCGCTTGGTTCTCCAAGAAAGTCAAAATTAAAACTGAGGAGAATGTTTGGTAATGGATGTTTATTGGTTGGAGATTCTGCCAGTTTAGTAGATCCTTTTACGGGAGAGGGAATTGGTAATGCTCTTTTATCTGCAAAAATTGCAATTAAGTATTACAAACAAAATGAAAATAATTTTAATTTAGAATGTGGTGAAAAATACCAAAAAGAAATATGGGATTTACTTGGCAATGAATTAAGTAATTCTTTCAAAATACAAAAATACACTCGAAAAAAATGGTTGATAAATTGGTTTATTGGAAAAGCTAAACACAAACCTGAACTACAAAGAATATTATCTGAAAGTTTAACATCAAAAGAAGCGCAACGCCAATTAACAAGNCCATGGCTCCTCTTCAAAAATTTAGTTTTCTAAAGCTGATTTAACTGTATTAGACATCAACATAACTACTGTCATTGGACCTACCCCTCCAGGAACTGGAGTGATTTGACTAGCTATTTCTTTAACATCAGATGACACATCGCCGACAAGTCCTTCTGAAGTTCTATTTACACCTACATCAATAATGACTGCNCCGGGTTTTACCATATTCTTAGTAATCATATTTGCTTTGCCAACTGCTGCAACTAAGATGTCTGCTTTCTTGCAATGTTCTTCTAGTGATTTAGTTCGGCTATGACATAAAGTGACTGTTGCATCTACTCCTTTTTGTGATAATAAAAGAGATAATGGAGTACCAACAATTGTACTACGTCCAACAATTGTAACATGTTTACCACTTGGATCATTACCTGAACGGTAGAGTAGTTCAACTATTCCAGCAGGTGTACAAGGTACCATACCTGGTTTTCCTTGAATCAATTTCCCTAAATTCTCAGAATGAAAACCATCTACATCATTTTCAGGTTTAATTCTTTCTAAAACTTTTTCTAATTTTTGAGGAATAGGTAATTGAATTATTAATCCATCCTCACTTTCATTTAANTCGTCTACAAGTTTTTCTAATTTTTCTATTGAAGTATCAATCGGTAAATGATGATGTGTTAAATTAATACCAACTCTTTTTGCTGCATTTGCTTTTGCCTTTATGTATGAAGATGAAGCNGGATCTTCTCCTACTTGAACTACTGATAATCTAGGTACTTTTTCCATTTCTAAAACCTTAGCTGTTAACTCGAGCTCTATTTCTTTAGCTATGCTTTTTCCATCTATTATNGAGCTCATTCTAAAGGCTCCAATTTGTATAATTCAACCTCAATTCTAGGGCCATCTCCCTGAGCTGCTATCCTTTTTCTTACTACCAATTCTGATATTTGACCATCATCATGATACAATACTCCACTAAGTCCATCTTTCACTGATTTAGCTAAGTTGTCTGCATCTGGTCTTTTGGCATGGTGTTCCTCAGTTCTTGGAACTTTTACACGCCATTTACTTTTTGGACAAGGAAAATATGCGAAAATTTCCATTCCTAATGGNCCTTCGAAAAGTCCTTCTATGCCTGCTTCTTCCCTAGCTCTCTGTGCAATATAGGCAATATCTGCTTTGTAAACCTTACTAGGTTTAGGATCTGTTGCAACTACAAATTTTCCTTTCCGATAAAAACGCGGTCTACCTTGAGCAACTGGCTTTCCAGGAAGCGTAAATTTAATTCGCACAACTATGGTAATAGAAGGGGACAAAAGTGTCTTTGGATGACCATATGATTTTAATTACTCACACTGTGAAACGGAAATACGAGAAACCGTTAACTGCGGAAAAAGAAAAATAAAATGAGAATTGCCGTATTATTCGAAGACAGATGCAAACCAAATAGCCCCGCCTTTGAATATCTTCAGAAATATGCGGGATCATGTGGAGGTGAATGTATACAAGTTGATGAAAATGATAAATGCAAAATTTTGGAAGATGCNTGCCCACCTTGCTTAATGAGAGCTAAAAATTGTCCTGGAGATGCTGTAAAAGTAATCAACTTACCTGAAGAATTGGAAACGGATATGATTCATCGATATTCACTTAACGGATTTAGATTATTCCGATTNCCTACGCCATCAAAAGATTCAATTATTGGAATATTAGGCCCAAATGGAATGGGAAAATCTACTGCATTTAATATCTTAAATGGAACAATTATTCCAAATCTTGGTGAATTTGAAGCTGATGAATGTTTGTGGGAAGACGTGATTGAAACTTTACCTAGAGGAGAATTAAGAGATTTTTTAGCGGAATTAAATGAATCACAAGTAAAAGTAGCTTTGAAACCACAATATGTTGATCATATTCCTAAGGCCTTCAAAGGAAATGTTGGCAAACTTCTTTCCTCTGTAAATGAAAGAGGNCTGTATGATGAAATGATAGAAAAATTTGGATTAGGGCATCTTCTAGAAAGGAATTTAGACCAATTATCTGGAGGTGAATTACAACGTGTCGCAATTTGTGCAACTTTACTAAAAGACGCTGATGTTTACTTCTTTGACGAACCGTCATCTTATCTTGATATCTATGAAAGGATGAGAATTGTAAGAATTATTCAAGAATTATCTGAAACTGCAAGAGTAATTGTCATTGAACATGACTTGGCAGTTCTAGATGTTATTGCAGATCTAACACATATTGTTTATGGGAAAAAAGGTGCATTTGGAATATTCACGCCTGCTCGTACAACACGTAAAGCCATTAATGCGTATATTGAAGGATATTTAGTTGAACAGAATGTTAGAATTAGAGATAAACCTATTAAATTTTTAGAACATCCACCGAGAACTGGTTGGGATGGGATGGGGCTTGTTGAATGGCCCAAATTATCAAAAAAACTAGGCGAATTTAGCCTTGAAGCAAAAGCTGGTGAACTTCTCAGCGGCCAAGTTTTGGGAGTTGTGGGTGCAAATGCTACTGGTAAAACTACGTTTGTCAAAATGCTTGCCGGTGATTTAGAACCTGATAAAGGTGAAATTGAAAGTGATATTGCTGTATCTTACAAACCTCAATACATAGAGATTCATGAAGGTATGATTGTTGAAGATNTATTGCAATCTGTTGAAGGGTATGATGAACATACCTTTAGTACTGAATTAAATCGNCCATTAAATTTGGAACCATTATTGGAAAGAGAAATGCAAACACTTTCTGGAGGTGAATTGCAACGTGTAGCTGTCGCTGAATGCTTGCTCAAAGAAGCTGATTTGTANCTCTTAGATGAACCTTCTGCATATCTTGATGCTAACCAAAGAATGGTAACTGCTAAAACCATAAGAAGATTTATGGAAAATAGAGGCAAATCTGCTTTAATTGTAGACCATGATATCTATTTTATTGACTATATCTCAGATGGAATTTTGTGTTTCGGTGGAGAACCTGGAAGCAAAGGAATAGTTGAAGGACCTTACAAAATGAGAGAAGGAATGAATATATTTTTAGAAAGGGTTGATGTTACATTTAGGCGGGATAAAAATACACATAGACCTCGCGTAAACAAACCTGGATCTAGATTAGATAGAGAACAAAAAAGCAAGAAGGAATATTACTATTCTAGTTAAGATTACATTTATTTTGAGGCCTCGATAGGGCCTTGTGATTACAAAGACTTTGGAGAACGGCGTTCAAATTTATACAAATTTAATTTTGAAAAATGCTGTGGCTACTGTTGCAGTTCTTGGACTAATCACAATTCTACTTTTGCAATCTGCCTTGACTTTTGAAGAAAATATGACAAGAGATATTGAAGTATATCTTCCTGAAGGCGAAGAATCTACTGAAATATTAATTGAAGTTAGAGAAGATTGGGCTACTGATTTAATTATTGTTTACATAGANACTGGAAATGCAAAAGAACCAAATATTTACAATGATATTATTGTTGATAACATAACCTATGTTCCTACTTTGAAAGAAATTGCATTACTTGAAACTACTATTGATAAATATGGCCAAAGTGAGGATCTAGAAAAATTTCAAGCAGATAGAGGTGAAAAAGATGGAATTATTTTTACATTAAGCATTTCTACACTGATAAAAGAATTTAATTCAACAAATGCTCGATTTATTGAGGCTACAGAAGGGAAAATATTTGGAGGTTTGAGTATTGAACAAAATGATGACGATACTGTAAATCAAACTGGTACATACAATATACCTGATGACCAAGATAGAGTAGATCAAATTTATGATAGTACCTCATCGGCTTTGCAAAATTTTGCAATAGATACAAATGATGATGAAATTATCGATACTGCTGTAATTCTTTTTGCTCTAAAATATCAAGGTGAAAATAATGATGCATCACAAGAAGAAATGATTGCAAAAATTCAAGATCATATTGATCAAAGATATAATTCCCGTACTGATATGACTCAAACAGGTCTTGTTGTAGTACTACATGAAGTGACAGCTAGATTATACGAAGATTTACTGACTATGTTACCTATTTCTTTAGGTATAGTTATTGCAATGATGATGTTCTTTCACAGAAATTGGTTAGCAATACCTGTAGTATTACTTCCCATTTTTTGTGCATTAATTTGGACCTTAGGAATTGTAAATTTATCAGGAGTGGTATTAACTCCAATGATTGTTGCTGCTGGACCTATTCTTGTTGGGATAGGAGTAGATTATGGATTGCACGTAGCTAACCGAATTGTGGAATTTAAAGATGAAGGAAATAAAATGCCACGTGCAACTTTTTTGGCATTATTAACTACAGGAAAAGCGACCTTATTATGCGCTATAACTGATACAATTGGTTTTTCNGCCCTGTTCATTTCACCTATAGCTCCAATGAGNACTGTAGGGTTCACAATGATTGTAGGTGTTGCTTGTGCATTTTTCCTAACTGTTAGTATGACTCCAGCAATTATGAGATTAACAAATTATTCCAGACATAAATCTGAAGGATGGAAAAGTATTGCTGTTTTTTCAACTAAGCAATGGAAGGTTATTCTCTTAATTCTACTATTAACAACTTCATATTCAATTGCAAGGATTGCTGTAATGGATCAAGACATTAAAGGAAGTGAATCTGCACCTGAAGATATTGATTCAATAAAGAAATTAGGAGAATATTCTGAAAAATTTGAAGCTGGNCAAACTGGAATATTATTGATAAATGGNCCACAGGATAGACTAAAACCTGCNGCAAAAGATTTAGATGTTTTAGATGTAATGAATTGGACACAAGGTGAAATTAACAATTTATCTATTGAGAATAGAAATACCAATGAACTCATAAATGTTTCAGCATTCTCTATTGTAGACTTTTTTAAATCTGCTCATATAACAATAGGTTTAGAAGACTTAGATGGGGAAACTATATTTGAATTCGATGGAAGTTTTTGGGATTTCTTACACAGTGATTTCTTTGGCGATGATTATGTTTGGATTGATATAAATCCACTATATAGTAGAGAACAATTGCGGAATGATATGATTGATGTTTTTTATGAATCATTTACAGATGAAATGAGAGCTATGCTTCTAACTGATGAATATGATAAAGCACTAATCTATGTTAGCATGCCATACATCAATATCGATGATACGACTATTTTAGTTAATGAAATTGATAATATTGCATTCTTAAGAGATAGGCAAATGCACTCTCATGATGCTCAAATGTCTCAACTAACTGGNGGGCCTCCTGTAAGTATTGCAATTAATGAAGGGATTCAAAATACACAATTTGATACAATTAAACTTAGCTTACTCTTAGTCTTGATAACTATGATTATTATTTTTAGTTCTGTTAAATTTGGATTTATAACATTTTTACCTATTTTCCTAGTTATTTTATGGTACCCAGCCACTGTTGATGCAGGAGGAACTAATCTAAACATCTTTACTGCAATGGTAGGTACAATTATTATTGGAATAGGAATTGATAATTCAATCCAAATCACTGAACGTGTAAGAGAAGAAGGTACAACACCAGAAGGAATACAAAAAGCAGTTGAAAATACCGGACAATCAGTTGTAGAAGCTACATTTACTACAATGGGAGGTGTGTTCTCTGGTGTTTTAATTTCTTTCTTTAGTAGTCAATTTATTGGACTAAGAAATTTCTTTGCATTAATTATTACATTAGTACTATTTTCCCTTCTAATGGCAGTTTTTGCTTTACCAAGCTTCTACCATGCTCTACATTATATCATAGAAAAATATAAANTGAGAAATTGGAATATAAGAAAGAAATTTAATTAGATAACATTTCAGCCACTGCCAATACGGCTTGTTTAGCATGTGCCTCTACTCTTTTTGTAATTTGTTCCTTTTCAGCCCCTGGGCCTATAATTCCAAAACCAATAGGTTTCATTGATAGTAATTGTAAATCTATAATTGATTTAGTAACTGCTTGACCCATTACTAATCCATGATCAGTTTCTCCTTTCTCAATTATTCCTAAAACAATAACTCCTTCGATTGATTCTCTGAGTAATAAACGCTTTATCTGTAAAGGAATTTCCATTGAACCCGGAACCCAACATGTTTCTTCAATAAGTAAATCATTTTCTTCTGAAAGTGATTTAACTATTTCAACCATCAACTCAACTTTATCTTTGTGATAACTGCCTGCAACAATTGCTACTGATTTTGCCATTATTTGCTCTCCTTCATTTCATTAATTAAATCAACCATATTTTTGGTTTGTGTTTCTATTTCTAGGTTAATCAGATCTCCAACTTTTTTATCTCCCATAGTTGTAATTCTTAAAGTTTCTGGAATTAAATAAACTGAAAAAATATTTTCTCCCCTATTTACTTCCCCAATTGTTAAACTTATTCCATTTAATGAAATATAACCTTTTGGAAAAATATACTTTATTAATTTATCACTTGCTTCCAAGAAAANAATGTGATTATTGGTGCTTTTTTTAATTTCAGATATCTTAACCATACCTGAAACATGGCCTGAAATAATATGTCCACCTATTTCATCACCTAAGCGAGCNGCTCTTTCCAAGTTAACTAAATCTGATACTTTCAATTTTACCAATGTAGTAACATTTAATGTTTCTACAATAATNTCAAAAGTTAAACTCTTTCCATTTATCGAAGTAACTGTTAAACAAACTCCATCTATTGAAACGCTAGCTCCTACTTTAATTCCTTTAGTGAATTCAGAACTTGTTACTATTTCTATTTGTGAAAAGTTATCAAGTTTTTCTACTTTAGTTATTCTAGCTTTTTCCTGTATTATTCCNGTAAAGACCATTATTCAGAACTGTATTTTTTTCGATAAATTTTTAATATTTTAGAAATTATTTTACGAGAACCTGCTAAATCTTGTTCCATTTCTTTTAGCCTTACTACTTTAACATCTAATCCTCTATCAGATAACTTGTTTTCTAATTCTTTTGTCGTAAATAAACGCTGATCAAAGCCCAAAGCAATTACATCTGGTTTTATATCTTCAACAATAATATCAAGCATATTNCCTGTTCGACCAATTACTACCTCATCGACTGGTTTAAGTTGTAAAACAACTTCAGCTCGTCTTTTATCTGATAATATAGGTTCTCCTTTCATTTTTCTAACAGTTGTATCATTTGCTACAATAACTGTTAAATGTGTACCATGTTCCTTTGCTGCATTCAGAAAATGTGCATGCCCTATATGGATGATATCAAAAACTCCAGTAGCTACTACTTTCATAGACATACCTCTTTGACATGTTGACCCTCTAAAAATAAATATCCATTATCTTTTGAAAAATCCTTAGCTTCCGAGAAAGAAAGAGCCTTGCCTGTCGTAGATACCATTTCACAACCTAATGCAACAGGTGTTAAATTCAATTTTTTGAATAATTCTGTTATTAATTCTGTGTGTCCTTGTCTCTCTGAAAGGCCCTCTGAAGCTGCTATACATACTGGAACGTGACCTGGACTCCTGAAGGAATTGCCCATAATTCTTCTAGATTCTGTATCGGATAAATTCTGTGCTCTTTCNGCCAATTCAAAAAATGAACGTGCTGTTAGNGAACGATCATTATCAGTTATTCCTGTAAATGTATCTTTATGATTTATAAATATAGAAAATGAAGATCTTGATTTCGTATATGGCAATGTATGATTCTTCATTAAATTTAAAATATCAAAATTCGCTGATTTAGATGATGCNGCTTCATATATTTCTTCCATAAATGGAAGACCTAAATTTTTAGAAATTGAATATGAAGATGCAAGAAAAATCATTCCGCCTCCATTTTTTCTCAAAAAATGTAAATTCTCTTTTGTAACAGACTTTGCATAAAANAATATATCNGTTTCAGATTCNCTACCTTCTTCATCAAAAACAAAAATTGGGTTGCCTTTTAACAACGTCTGTTTTACATTTTCAAGATTAATTNGATTAGACAAAAGATATCTCCTTTCGTAATAGCTTTATGTGTCTAATATAAAAATAGCGTAGATACTCAAAAATAAGTAATCATTTTAAATCAAATACAACTTTATCTATTCTAACAATTGAATCTGACTTCAAACTGACATATCTTGTACATGAATAATCGCCTTCATTTAACAGAGTTAACATCAATGTTCCCGAATCTCTATTACATATCAAAGGATCTTTCTCAGGTGAAGTGTAAATATCATGCCCNCCCCATTCAATATTCCAATTATTTGTAAAATCATAAACTACAACAAGNCTTTTCTTTTCAAATTCCTCTGAATGTAAAAGTGAATAATCTCCAGGCTCATAACTTTGNCCTTCAGATGAACGAAATTTCAAATCCAGTCCAGTTCCTTTTTTCAAAAAACTTGAAAATTCTTTAGATTTCCAGAAGTCTCCAAGGTGTGCTTCTCCAATATTTCTTTTGTAAAAGCCTATCTTTTCATCTCGTTTTAGTTTTATTTCCATATTTGAATCTTCTTCAGACAAAAATTTTGATAATCTAATAAAAGGAATGTCTGCAGATTCAAAAATTCTATTAAGATTAGATAAAGTTGGCTTTTCCAAATAATAGAAATTAATCTTAGACATGATACCATCCTGTTAAAGTTAAACGTTGGATATCAGTTAATATTTCACTGACCTGATGCCAAGAAGTAGTTGAAACCTCAAACATATTTAACGAATTAAATTTAGGAATTATTCTTTTAGCTAATTTTGATTTACCTGCTTTATTAGCTTCAAATAAATCTAAAGAACCTCCGTCTTCTTCTTCTAAATCTGGAGTTAAATGAAGGCTGTAAGCAATTATACGATCTTCTACTTGATCATCATGAGGCAATAGAAAATCTCCTAAACCGTAAACATATGCTGCCATGTCAATTTTGGATAATTTAGCAACTTGAAAGGCCTTAGATACTTCATTTCTCCAAGCTTTATCTCCTAAATCTTCTCTCAAAATATTTAATGCTGGATGATCTATATCNGTTAGCTTAACACTTGCCCAATAACTAAAAAGATCTGATTCACTAAAGCTATATTCTAATCCGGCTAAAGCATAAATTACTGAATCTAGNGTTTCCTCATCAAGAAAATTTTCAACGACTACATGTGGAAACGGAGATAAATCTATTGATGGAATAGTATTAGTTTTTCTCATTTTTCCTCATGGCCCAACTCATCATTCCNTCTACGGAACCTAAATGGGTATTCCTCTGATGTATTCCATGCTTAATATCTGTAAGCCTTAAACCATCTTGCGTCAAAAAGAGAATTTCCAATATTTCTTTCGAACTATAGTTCTTCTCAATGCCATCTTCGACAACAGCCATCCAAGCNCGGAATTCAGTAATGATTTGCTCAAATACACCTTCTGCTGAACGNGGTCCAAAATGTGTATAGAAGAGTTCTTCCAAATTTAAATCTGACATTAAATTTATGCTCTGAAGAGCTAAATTATGTCTATAATAGCCTGGAGTGACTGGAAAAGCCTTACCAATTTTAGGATACCAAAGACCTAGAGAATCACCAACAAAAGCTGATTTATCATTAATCCATGTTATGTGATGAGGNGCATGTCCTGGCGTATGTAATGATTTTAGTTTTGTCTCTCCCAAATCTAATTCAAAATTATTCTCAGCTGTGATAATTCTTGATTCTGGAATAGCTAAAGGTTTGCCATATAATTCAGCTACTTCACCTAGAAAATCAAGACTACCTAACCACCATTTATCTATATTTGAAACATGAAAGACNGCATTAGGGTGTAGAACTGCATTAGCATTTTTACAGATATCCATTATATGTCCGCCACCTCCAAAATGATCTAAATGAATATGAGTTGGAACAATGTAATCTATATCGGACAAACCTATTCCAGCTTTAGTTATTCCTTCTACTAGATTATCATGNGAACAAGCTGGACCAGTTTCAATTAAGGTAATTTTATCATCAATTAAAATGTAAATTGTAATAAATTCTTTTTCATTATTTGGCTCTAAATCAAACCAAAATAATTTGTTATTATGCTGATTGATTTCTACTGCCATAATACAACATTGAAAAGGGGTTTAAGTGGACCGACGGCCTTATAGAGAGCTCCTAACATGTATTAGTCCGTTGAGTCAATGAAATATATACTTGTGACCGGCGGAGTTCTTTCTGGGATAGGTAAAGGAATTACCTCGTCTTCTACTGGCCTATTACTGCAACGTGCAGGCTACAAAGTTACGGCTGTAAAAATTGATCCTTATTTGAATGTAGATGCAGGAACCATGAATCCCTATGAACATGGTGAAGTTTTTGTAATGACTGATGGTTCAGAAGTTGATTTAGATTTAGGAAATTATGAAAGATTTTTGAGTTGTAATTTAACAAAAGACCATAATATTACTACAGGAAAGGTTTTCAAAAATGTTATTGAAAAAGAACGACATGGAGATTATCTCGGTCAAACTGTACANATTATTCCGCATGTAGTACGTGAAATTGTAGATGGAATACAAAATGCTGCAAAAGAAGCCAAAGCAGATATTTGCATGGTTGAATTAGGTGGAACTGTAGGTGATATTGAGTCAATGCCCTTCATGGAAGCTGTAAGGCTTTTAGGAAGATTAGAAGGAAAAGAGAATGTTATGGTCATACATACTACATTAGTTCCAGTTGTAGGTGCTGTAGGTGAACAAAAGACAAAACCAACACAACATTCTGTNAAAGAACTGCAAGGATTGGGGATACGACCTGATATTATTGTAGGAAGAAGCAATACTAAACTTGAAGAAGATATTGCTACTAAAATTGCTTTTTTTGCAGATATACCACGTGAATGTGTAATCTCTGCTCCGGATGCAAGGTCAATTTATGATGTACCTATGGTATTTTTAGAACAAAAACTTCCTGAATTGGTAGAGAAGCGCCTAGGACTAAAATCTAAAAAACCTGATTTAACAAAATGGAAAGACTTTGCAGATCGAATTTCAAATGGTAATAAAACTGTAGAAATAGCATTAATAGGAAAATATACTGATTTGAAGGATTCCTATATTTCACATGAAGAATCTCTAAGATATGCAGGAGCATTACTTGATTGCAAAGTCAAAATAAGGTGGATTGAAGCTCCTGATTTAGAAGATAGTGGCAATACTAAAAGCCTTGAAGGTGTAAATGGAGTATTGGTCCCTGGAGGATTTGGTAATAGGGGGGCTGAAGGGAAAATTATGAGTGCAAAATGGGCTCGTGAAAGTAAAACACCGTACCTCGGTGTTTGTTTTGGATTTCAATTAGCAACTGTGGAATTTGCTCGTAATGTTTTAGGATTAGAAAATGCAAATTCATCTGAATTAGANCCTGATGGAGAGCATCCTGTAATAGATATATTGCCTGAACAAGAAGAGGTAAAAGATATGGGGGCTACTATGAGACTAGGTGATCATGAAGTTGTAATTTCCGGTGGAAAAGCTAAAGAATTATACAAAANAGATACTATTTTTGAAAGACACCGTCACAGATATGAAATAAATCCTGAATATATATCACAAATCGAAGAAAAAGGAATGAAATATACTGGAAGAAATAANAGTGGGAGGCGTATGGAAATACTGGAATTAGATAATCACCCTTATTTCATGGCATCCCAATTTCATCCTGAATTCAAATCAAGACCTGATAAGCCTTCACCATTGCATTTNGGATTAGTGAAAGCTGCCTTAGAACATAAAAAATAAAATAAAATAATAAGGGCAAGCTTATTAACCTATTATTTCTGGCTGTATTATGTCTGATGAAGAAACAAGTAAAGATGATTTTCCAGATTTTNAAGGAAAACCAGACGTAGAGGAAGATGGATTCACAACTTCTGAAATAGGAATTGGTTTTGGATTTATTTTATTGATTGCAGGATTTATATTAGGACTTATCAGATTAATGGCCCTTAATGGTGAATCTAACCAAGAAACTTTTGATACTAACTTAGAACAATTATATTTAGGATATCTGTTAATGTTTGTTGGAATTCTAATAACTACAATTATTGGTTTTGGTGGAATGTTCAAAAGAACTATTTCCTCATTNGCTTCATCAGAAGAATAAATTAGAATACAGTTGTTTTAGATAACGTAATAGTGATTGTACCATCACTAAGAATATATTCATAGACAAAAGTATATGTTCCTGAATCAAGATTAGAAGAAGTGAGTGTGAAAGATAAGGAATTCCCTCTAAGAGCAAACAAAGATTCAAAATTTTCTGAAACCTTATCAAATGTTTCACTAAGTGGTATTGCTCCATCATCTTGAAGAATTTGATGTTCTAAAGCTAAGGGAAAATGGCTTTCAATTCCGCTAATCTGAGGAGTTAAATCATGTCTTTCTCCTTGATGAGCNCCTAAATTAACTGAATGAGCAATTGTACTACTAACTGCTATTAATGTAATAGACATTAAAAGCCCCGAAACTAAAAGAAGTTGACCTTTCGTGTTCATTAGGCCTCCCTATATCCATACCATAAATGCAAACTTAAATCCCAAAGCTCATTATCACTCCAAACTACTCTAAAAGAAGTACTTACTTCACCATCAGGGATTTCTCTATCAACGATAACTTCATTCTGAGAACCATGAGTTGCTTCTAATCTATAAGAGATCGATGAAGGCAAACCTGAGTCAAGATATTGTTTTATTGCTGAATTATTATCAGTAGCTAACCACCATGATAATGTTGAGCTATTATGCTTAGCTGAAATTGCTGCATCTGAAGGTTCCCAATTATCTAATAATTCTAAGATTTCCATTCCTGAAAAATAAAGATCATTTTGNCCTGAATTGTCTGCATCACTTGTAGGTAGAATATTTACTGCTACATTAACTGCTGAAGTGAATAAAACGCCTACTAACAAAACCTCCAAAACATGCATCTGTCCTTTCGTATTTCTCATCAAATTATCTCCTAAATTTGTGGAGTTATCATTGATGTAGTAATGCCAGCTAATTCAAAAATAAACCAACCTAGGAATAATAAAAATGAAGCTCTTAAGAATGCNGAATACAATCTACCTGTAGACATAAATCCAGCTGCCATACCCATTCCTGTTCCTTGAATTATTAAACTGTAAAGGAAAACTGTTGATATCCAAACTTCATTCATTTCCCTAATAGTTAAGTTACCAATAGACATTGATCCACTGCCGCCGGTGGCTGCTGAGGAATCTACAATAGCTGGAATAAATGTAGAAGCTAAAACTAAAATAATNCCAAGATAAACGAAGAAAGATGCGTAAATAACTGTAACATAACTTCCTACTTCCTGTCTTCTTTCGGTTTCAAGTGCTTTAATCTCACGTGCATCATAAGATGCTGCAAGTAAAATATCCGAAATTTTACCGCCNGCCTTATTTGCTTCATCTACCATTCTAACTGCTCTAGTAACAATAGGAGAAGTAACTCTTTCTGTAAACATTTCCAAAACTTCTCCAAAAGAAACNCCCCACGAAATTTGTGAAGACATTTTATTAACTTCTTCATTAAGATTACCGTATTCTCCTTTTGCTAAAGTCTGAATAGCTACAGTCATNCTAAGCCCACCTTTCCAATATTCTGCTAAATCTCTTAGAAAATCTGGAAACTTTTCTTCAACTCTTGCCCTAATCTGATCTCTACGATATCCGTANATTCCATAAGGCAANANTAANGAAATAACTCCAAACACAATATAATCAATTGCTGAAATNTCAGGGAAAGAACGAAGCCANTCATTAGGCGACATTTCATTTTCAATACCATCTACTGTGGGATCTGAATCTACAGATTCATTTTTCTTTATCGAAAATGGAAGNCCTAANCCATGAATTGCTTCAACTTTGTTCTGCTCACCTCCTCCTTCATCGTAAGTATTTCCAAAAGTAAAAGAAAATTGTCCATCATTCAAGTGCCAGGGATTATCAAATTGCTTATCTCCATCTGTATCTACAACTAAAGTATTTGCATCGGTAGTATTATTGATATTAGCAATCATAAAGAAAAATAAAGAAAACACTATAGAGAAAAAAGCAACGAAAGCAGGTGCCCAATCAGTTACTTTATCTCGAACAGATAGCCATCTGTTAACCTTACTATATTCCATCCATCTACGCTTTACACCNGTTCGTNGATCACGATANACTTTCTTCTGTAGATTGCCTTTAATAGCCATTAATCGTTTGAAACCTCCGAACTTAAACTANAGAACAATCCTGAAAAAATTAGCTGAATTATTGGGAANCCACCAAAAATTAGTAAGTACATGTGTACTTCTTCAAGTTTCATACCNGCTCCTGAAACCCAGAATGTAATAACTGCAATAATCATAGCGAAAATAGGCAAAGCTACAGCTACCACAACGTAAGCTTCTGAAAAGAGTGCCATTTGTTGTAAGACATCTTTCACATGAACTCTGTTTTGCTGAGCATAATATTCTGAACGGTTAAGGAAATATAATTTGAGATTACCTCCTGAGGTCACAGTTCCTATAATTCCTTGAATAAACTCAGCAAATCTTTCTGAAGGTGTTCTNTCAACTGCTTCTTTAAGGGTTGTAACTAAATCTCTTCCCATNAATTCCATACTGTGATAAATCCAAGCCGCCTCATTAGATATTTCTCCATAGATNTCTCTATTTCTTGCTAAAGATTTAAACGTCATTGAAGGTGTAGCATTAGCTGCAGCCATTGCTGAAACATAACTTGCTGCAAACGGAATCTGCCTATCCATATTAGTTCCTCTGCTACTTTCTAATAATGCTGGAGTCAAAAATTGNACTAAAGCAATTAGAGCNGGNAATACGAAAACTAANAGACCGATAAGTGCATACTGAATTGTATTNGATATTTCAAAATTTTCTCCCTCAGGCTTAGTTGGATCTTGCATTACCTCAAGTTGTGGAACTAAAACTCCTACAATAACTAAAGAGAAAGCAATACCGCCTAAAAAGGCAAGAATGACTTGCATAGCGGAAGAAGCAACATAATCTTCTGGAAGTAGAGGAATTCTTGCTTTAATTAATTGATTTTTTAATTCTACAGAATCTTTTGTAACCATTCGGCCAAACCAGCCCAAAAGAACACGGCTGAATGTTTCAAAACCTGTTAAACCAACTAGAGCCATGAATGCCACCAACGTGGGTTTGCTGAACGCTGAACCCTATTTGCTAGCTTGGCTTTTAAACTATTTAATGCCTTTGAGGCTCTTTCTTCCTCTGAAGAAATAGCTTTTTCTTTTTTATCTGAAGCTTCTAATTTAGAGATATTCGTCTCTGCTTTAGATTTCTTGTTCATTTCAGAACGAACATCCTTAAGCATTCTTCTACCTTCAACTTCATTTAATGATGATATATCGCCCAAGCTTATTTGTTTAGCTAAAGGTTTCAATTGCTTTAATGGAACATAATATGCTTGATCTTTTAACAAATCATTTTGTAATTTTGCTTCAACCTTTGCCCTTCTTTGCTCTTCTTTAGCGATTAAATTAGCTCTCTTAGTAGGATCATCTGTTTGTGAAATTTTAGCATCATTCTTAGCTCGTGCAGCTTGTTCTTTAGCCTCACGTGTTTGATATTTCTGCCTAACTTTTGGTGGGAAATCTGAAACATCGACTTCAGACTCATCAGAGCGAGATAAATCTAAATCTCTATCTTCAACTTTACGTCTGCGTTTCTTACCGCCAACTTGCATATCTTCGTAAACTTGTCTCATTACATCCTCAGGATGTACATAATACTCTGCAACGACTCTAGCAAAATCCTTGTAATCTCTTATTCCTTTCTTTAAACACCATTCAATCACTAACTGCCTTCTTTTAGTTTCATCCATAATCTCAACACGATTGAGATTGGCCTTCATCATTATTTTTTCAAAGATATATGATTTGCCTGTGAAAACAAATTCGTCTACTGTGTTATCCCACCTGAATGCTTCATTAGTTAACAATTCATGAGAATGAGGATCTATACCTATAATTTCGATAATACCTTTATTTCTTCTTACACGCTTTCCACCAACTCTTGTCTGAATCTGGATGGAAATACCATCTAAAGCAGGTATCAAAACACGGGGAATTTCAATAGGTTTATTTTCCAGACGATGAACTAAACTCTGAATAGAATCTGCGTGGAATGTAGAATATGTTGTGTGACCTGTAGCCATAGCTTGGAAAAGAACATAAGCTTCGGCACCCCTAATTTCTCCCACAATAATGTATTCTGGACGTTCCCTCAAAGCTGCACGTAGCAAATCGTACATGTCAACTTCACCAGGTGCTTTTGTACCACTTCCTGCTGATTCACCTCCAAATCCTTGCCTAGTACAACCTGGGATCCAATTTGGATGTGGTAAATTTAACTCACGTGTTTCCTCAATACTAACTATTTTATGTTGCCATGGAAGGAAAAGTGAACACGCATTCAGGGAAGTAGTCTTTCCCGAAGCCGTACCTCCTACAAATAACATAGACATTCCATATTGCATTGCAAGCCAGAAAAAAGCAATCTGCATGGAAGAAAAAGTTTTGAATTCAAGTAAATCGACTGGAGTAAATGGTTCATCTCTAAAACGCCGTATTGTAAATGTAGAACCTTTGGTAGATACTTCTCTACCTAATGTCATAACTATACGAGAACCATCCATTAATGTTGCATCAAGAAGCGGTTCAGCTATAGAAATGTGTTTACCACAACGCTGAGCCATACGAATTATGTATTGTTCAAGCTCTAACTCATCTTCCCACATTACATTTGTTCTTAAAGATTCGAATCTTCGATGATAAACAAAAATTTCAACACCAGGTCCATCACAAGAAACATCCTCAATATTAGGATCTTGCATCATTGTTTCTATTTTACCGTAACCTATCAAATCTCTTTCAATGTAATAATGGATTTTTTCACGATTGCTTTTACGTGATTTAAGCCTATAACTATCTAAAATATCATCAACAGCTTGTTTCAAAAATTCTTCTTGTGTTTCATCAAGGGTTTCTCTTTCAATATTTAGAGCTCTTTGTAAAACATCTTTTATCACTTGTAAATCTTCTTTTTCTTGCTTTGTTGCTTTAGGTTCAACTACATAATAAAATCTAGAATAATCTCTCTTATCAAATAAAACTCTTACATAAGAAAAAGGCGGCCTAACTGGATAAGTATCTAACTCTTCAAAATCTTCACCTATCTCAATATCATCCATAACTAAATCATGAATTACGCCATCTTTCTCTGCTGCTTTACGCTTTTTAGCTTCTGCTTTTCTCTGCTTATTTAACTTACGACGTTCTCTCCAAGAAAGTTTTGATTCGTCAATTTGTTCCTCTTCCTCACCAATTAATCCAGAAGCCCCATCCAATGTCTCTTTTGCAGCACTCATTTTATCATCCTGAGGTTAACTTGACAACCTTTAGATTTTCATCATAAGATATGACTATATAAGAAGTCGTTGACTTTAACGAATTTGAATTGGGAGTTTCTATTGACACTGCAGGAGCCAATGGAAATGTAACCTCAAAAGATCCTCCACGGGGCTGAATCGTAGTTACTTTAAGACCAGTATCTGAGCCAATTACCTTGTACTGTATTCCATGATTTATAGCTTCAATTCCTGTATCTAGAATCATAACTGGAGAAGAATCTGGATATTCTCTAATTGTATTCAACAAATCTTCTACTGCTAATTGAAAATAAAGTGCAAGTTGCTCTGCTTCTTCTTGTGCAGTATTAGAAATATTACCATTTAGCATAGTACTTGAAGTAAGCATCATTGAAGACAAGATTAATACTGAAATTAATGCGGTATAAACATAACCTATTAACTGAGAAGCTCCAGAATCATCGGAGGTTAAACGTAACATGAATTGTTCTCTCCAAAATTCTAAAATCAAAAGCTGTTGCCTGATTGTAAATAATATCTTCTTCAAAGCCCATATTGGCTGCAGCTGTTGATTGTGTACTTGAAATAGTATATGTTTCAGATTCGAATCCCCAATAAGTAGAATAATAATTTTTCAATGCTGTGGAGCTATCTCCACTAAATCCCATTCTGACACTGTAAACTTCAAAAGAGGAATCTATGCCTCCTTGATTTCTCGCTTCAAAATTATAATTTCCACCAGTTAAAGATTTAGATCCTGTGGTCATATTGTAATCTGTTTGATACAATACTAATGATTCGTATAAATTATCTGCACTTATTGAACGGATAATGGGTTTGGAACTTACGTAAAAAATACCTCCTGGTTCTTTAGTTAAAATTCCACCATTAAACAAACGCATCTTATAGACTCCTGAAACTGAAGAATATTTGTAAGAAAGTGAATCTACACCGTATATGAAAAACCCTCCAACTAAGGTACTATTTTCTGTACTGGAATACGTAGCTGAACTACCATAAACTAGAGGAGGAAAACCTGAAACAATATGTGATGACGATTCGCCTTCCCACGTAGTTCCGTTAGGATAAGAAATAGTTATGTCAAAATTTTCTATAACTTTTTTATTATCTATTATTGCAAAACTTTGAGCTTCATTTTCGACACCAACTATCTCGAAAGATGACCAATTTGTTGTTTCATAATAATAACGCATTTCATCTAAATTTTCTCGATATACAAATGTGCCTGCACTAAAAGAAACCGTTGATGAACGTGAACTGCCTTCACCTTGAACTATTACTTGATCTAAATCTGCATCAAAATTTAAAAAATTGTTTTGTGCTGAGGTGTATATTGCGTAAGCTTCACTCTCTTGAATCTGTGGAATACCCCATGCAAGCATAGTTCCAGTTATTGAAACCATAATTGCTAATATCAAAACAGTGCCTATAATTGGACTAACTGCATCTTCTGAATTACTGAAAGAAAGCTGACGCTGCACAAATAGCCATTATGGGGGGTTCTAAAAAATGATTGCTAATTTAAACTAATTCTCTTCAAGCCATTTTTCAGCATCCATTGCAGCCATACAACCCATACCTGCAGCTGTAATTGCCTGACGATAACGATTGTCCACAACATCTCCTGCTGCAAAAATTCCTGATATATTAGTCATTGTATGTTTTTTAGGAACTATATAGCCATGATCATCTAATTCAATTTGCCCATTCAAGAAGTTTGTCATTGGTTTGTGCCCAATTGCAATAAATGCTCCATCACATTTGAAAAAAGTTTCCTTATTAGATAATGTATCTACAAGTATTGCACCCTCAAAATTACCCTGTTCTCCAACCCATTCTTTTACAACTTTATTTAATTCCCATCCAATCTTTGAATTTTCACGAGCCCGATCTGCCATAATTTGTGAGGCTCTTAACTCTTCCCTTCTATTAACTACAGTCACTTTGCTACAAAATCTTGTAAGAAACGTAGCTTCCTCCATTGCTGAATCTCCACCCCCTACTACTATTACTTCCTTATCTCTAAAGAAAGCACCGTCACATGTAGCGCAAGTAGATATTCCCTGACCTTTATGCTTCTCTTCATTACCTGCATCAAGCCATATTGCCTCAGCCCCAGTTGTAATAATTATTGATTTAGTCAAAAATTGCTCTTTGCCTACATTTACCTTAAACGGAGTAGAACTGGCATCTATAGAATCGACATTCTTGTCAACTATATTACAACCAAATCTAGATGCCTGAGTACGCAATTCCATCATCATTTCAGGCCCCCCTATACCTTCAGGATATCCTGGGAAATTTTCTATATCACTAGTTAACATTAATTGTCCGCCACTTGCAAAACCTGCAAATAATTTAGGATTGAGCATTGCTCTTGCCGTATACAAGCCTGCAGTATATCCTGCCGGACCTGAACCTATGATTATCACTTCCTCAATAGATGACATAAAATCACATAAAGAAGACTACTAAAATAAGATATGCTACTTATTGAATAATCTGGCTGAAACCATAAAACCAGTATGGCCTAAAATATTTGTATCCGGGCGTATTGCATCTGATTTTGTTTGCCATGTTCTATGCATAATCTCACTAATCTCTATTTCACTCCATTTATGCAATGAAGATAGCAATTTTTCAACCTGATTGATTGTTGGCACATAGCACAAAATTTTACCACCCAATTCTAATGACTTTTCGGCCCAAATAATTAGATTTTGGGGGTCTGGTAAGTCTAAAATTATCGAATTGCAAGATATTAATTCAGTTTGATTGGTTAATTCTTCATTCCTTAATTCTACTAAATCTGAAAAAGGACTGAGTTCAAGATTTTTTTTAACTATCTGATAATGCTTTTCGTTTTTCTCAAAAGTCACAATTTTCCCATTAGGAAATATTGATTGAGCTAAAGCTGTTGTAAGTGCGCCTGAACCGCTGCCTGCTTCTACAACAACATCATTTGATTTTACATCCAAATTATAAATTATCCAAGCTATATCTTTAGGAGATATTATTTGTGGGCCTCTTTGTAAATTTTTTTGAATATCTGATAAAGTATATGGAAGTAATTTACTATTTTTTCCAAACAAATCAAAATCAATGCCCATTTTCTGCTTTTTTAAGAATTCCGAGGGAAAATTACCAAAATTTTTAATGGATATAATTTTTAAATCCAAATTTACCAAATATGATTTGTTATCTATTACTAATAGACACCAATCTGCCATCTGAAATTTTGAACTAGCCTACCAAAAGCTTAGCTTCAGATAATGAATATTTCCAATCCTCGGATAATACTTTGTTTGAACGATAATACTTCACTAAACGAAGTATTTTAGCTTCTGTTAATCTCAATGAACGTGTATTATGAATGTCATTTTTATTTAATTTTAAATGCTCGCCCAAACGAACTGCCTTTCTCATAAGATTTGTCAAATCTTCAGGAAGTGACGATGAAGCTCCTCCGTCTGATAAAACAGAAGTTATTGATTTGCCTGTTGCTAATTTTACACTAGGTACTCCGTGCATATCTCTCAAAATAATACCAATCTCTGACGAGGATTTTCCTTCTGCAGATAACTCAATAACTAATTTTTCTACATCTTTAGCTTTTAGTGACCATTTAGGATTTTCTTTTCTAGTCTGTGGACTAGAACCTGAGCGACCTTTACGTCTTGCATGCATTCGTGCCATTTTGATTTAACTCCTAAGAAGGATAGGGCGCCAGTCGGGCCTGTATAAAAACATTAGCATATTTCAATAATTATTCGTCCAATATAATGCCAGCTCTTTACTATAATACATTTTAAAATTATACTCTGGCATATTTTTGTAATAACTGTTTGAAATTATAGCATATGTCGATGATTTTCCACTGAAATTAGCCATTCCGAGATTAACAAGTGATAAATTAACATCAAAATTTGTTTGATTAGCAGCATTTTCCCATTTCCAAATATGATCTTCGCCATACCAATAGAAATCAAAAATAGAATAGCGTTTTAATTCCATATCTGACAAAACAATTTTATTAGAAGATAATTCATCTGAATCTGCATTATTTACTAAATCAGTATAAGCAACAACTCTACGGGGACGTTTTTGATCGTTAGATTCAAGAATCTCATCATAAAAATTATCATTAAGCCAAAGCCCCGTGGAAATACTACTTTCACGAATATTGTAAGTGTAATAAACATCCTCTCTTTCATGTGCATCTATTCTATATGCTAAATCTAAACTAGAAAAAGAGACTGTTAGCAATATTAAAGATATAAAAAATACACTTAACCTATTCTTATAGTCTTGAAGATTGTCTATAAAAAAATCTAGACCTGGTGCTACAAATAATAATAGAAAAAAAGTAAAAAGATAAGGAATGTAAGTTATATCCGATACTACAAACAAAGTTAAAGACAAAAGCATTAAAGAAAATATGTAGCTAATTGGAACTCTACCCTCTTGAAACCAGAAAATTAAACCTATTAATGACAGGAATAAAACCGGACCTACATTTATTAAATAAATAAATGCTAAATTTACTATAGTGGATAAAATTGTACCATCATTTAGATAATATACTCCAATTAGTTCATCGTCTGGTGAATATGGAGAAAAATTTAGATACTGTAAGTAAAATAAATATGCTGCTAAAAAAGATATTAACAGAAATACTTGCCTTCCTGCACGCTCTCGATTCAATGCAGTCTCTTGCCACTGCCATAAAAAAAATGAGATAACGAAAGACAACAATATTCCTGGCAAGAGTAAGGCCATTCTATGTAAAGAAGGTAAAATTAAAGTAAATATTATCAATAATATGAATAATTTCTTAAAATTACGTCCAAATTTTTTGTTTACTAATCTTAAAAGTACCCAAAGGAAAAAAGGAAGTAATGCTAGAAGTGAAAAACGTATGGAAACTCTCCATAATGAAATCATTAAAAATCTAGGGGCAACCAAAAAAGCAAGTGAGGAAAACCAACGACTTTTATAATTTGACGTGAATTCACCTGACAAAAGAAAAAAACCAAAAATAGAAAGTAATGAAAATAAAATACTATGAATCAAATGGTAATTATGAACTGATAAACCTGTTACTTGAGTAATTATTGTTCCTAAAATTAAACTTCCCAAAGGAGAGGTCCCTGGAAACAAGCCATATAATGACAAAAAATTTTCTGCCCAAAATATTTGCCCATGGATTAATATTGATTTGACTACTGAAATATAATAAAATTCATCTGAACCTGTGGGCGATTCTGTAATTGGATATCGAAAAAATAGCGCTAAAAAACCTAACAATATTAAACCTGTTTTTTGACTTAATTTAGCACCTTTCATGAACTATCAAAACAGTTCTTTAATAATAGTATAGCTCTAGTAAAAAAGTGCCTAAATTGTTGCATATTTTTATATAGTACTCACTTCGATAATGCGCCACCTTGAAAGGAGCTTAGTTTGGCTATAAAACAAAAAGGAACTTACGCACTATTAGCAATTTTATTACTTACAGCCATGTCTGTCGGCATGAGTGTCAATGGTTATCCTGCAGGAGGTGCTCAACAAGGTGCAGGAGAAGACTGGGCGAAAGACAGTATAGCTCATGGCTGTTCTTGCCATATGGATGAACAACTCGATGAAGGTATGTACATGCTAAATGGAATTCCTTCAAAATACATACCAGATAATACATACAATATCTCTCTTGTAATAAATGACACTAATGTAATTTCCGATCCTGAGGCGACTCGTCATGGGGGGTTTTTAGCTGAAGTTAGTGAAGGCACATTTGAAACAAATGAATTATTCTGGATAGGAGATGGTGGAACCTATATTTCACATAATGATGATAGTAATAGTCAAAGAAATTGGACATTTCAATGGACTGCACCAAGTGATGGCGCAGGAGATGCCTTGTTCACTATTTATTTCAATGTAGTAAATGGAGTCGGGACTAATGGAGATCAATGGGGATATATCAGTGCTGTCTCAATTGGAACGCCTCAAGTAGTTTCTGAAGAAACTTCAATACATGAACTAGGGGTAAGTTTAATGCAGTACTGGATTGCATTACTCGCAATGGCGGTAGTATTTGTCATGGTTTTAGTAGCATATGTCGTAATAAGAGGAGGGAGTTCCCATTACAGAGGTTAACGAAATACTGGAAAAAATTGCCAAAGGCGATTTAACACCAGAAGATGCTCAAAAATTATTAGGAACTCATGGAGATGAAAATCTAGGGAAAGTAGTTAGAGAAACTCCAGGAAAAGAACAACTAGAAATATTTGCTATTATTCTAATTTTATTAGTCCTTGAAATAATGTATGATTCATTATTTATTTATGGAATTCTAGAGGGATGGGATCAACAATTCTTATCATTTACACTTGCAATGGCTTTTATGATTTTGGGATTGATGATTGATTTTTACAGAAGATCATTCTTGCCTGATGTCCTTGAATTGAAGAAAAGGAGGAGTAAAGTTATTACAAAACTTGAACGATAATAATGAAAATTACAAGAAGAGGATTCTTACAAGGAGCTATTGGTTTAGCTGGTGCTGGAATGACAACCGCACTAACTGTTCCTGCTCTTAAAACACTCCTTCCGCCGCCAGTTACAAGATGTAATGAAGATGATGCGCATGAAACATTAACCTATAAATCCGAAAGCGGTAAATGGTATGAAAATATGGGTGGAAATGTTGCTAAAAAGGAAGATTTCAAATTGTGGGATGTTGCAATTGTTGATTGGGGGCCGAAAGAACTTGAACAAGAATTAGGTACATGTGAAATACAATTAGCTTTAGTAAAAGTTCCAGCTGAACCTTCTATGGATGGTTTAGGAGTTCTTGATGATGATGGAAATACTTGCTTAATGGCATACCACACATATAAATGTCCTCACCTTTGCTGTAAACCTGTTTTTGCTGCAGAAGGGACTAGTACTATTAGTGGAAGTGAATATGAAAATATGTTTTTATGTCCATGTCATCTATCTTTGTTTGATCCGTTATCAGTTATAAAGAATGTTGATGAGCAAGGTAGAGAAGTAATGGCTGCTGAATTATTAGAGGGGCCAGCCCCCTATGGATTGCCTGTAATTCCTGTTGCTGAAAAAGATGGAGGTTTAGTAGGGCTAACTACTCAAATTGATTGGCTCAAATATTGCGGACAAGGATGAAACTAAGACTAATTTTATCTGTAATTTTAGGAAGCATTACGCTTCTTGCACTTCCTGTAAGTGCTGAAACACCGCTGCTTGAAGAATTGATGAGAAAATATACTTTCCCTTTTATATTTTTACAATTATTAATGGTTGTTTTAACTGTAGGTTACCTTTACTTTACAGGTCTTTTGCCAAAGGCAATTTTTGGAGCATGGCAATGGTTAGATGAAAGATTTGCATTAAGGAAATATGTTTCCTTTGCAAAAAGAGAATATTATTCAGTAGTATACACATTATTACCAGCTTCGGGAAGAACTATGCCTCAATCTCATACTGAAAGATACAATGTTAAAGCTGTTTGGTACTGGTATCCTTTCTATTCTTTAGGAGGATTATCATTTTTTGCATATATTATTCTAGCAATTACTGGAATTTATCTAGGATTTTACTATGTGCCAGATGGTGACATTTATGTAGATGCTGATGGCCATGCAACTTCAGGAGCATACGAATCAATGAAATTGATTATGACACAAGTATCATTTGGATATATTATTAGAGCTATACATCACTGGGCTGCTCACTTCATGGTTGCATCCGTGTTCCTACACATGATGAGAGTATATTTTGTAGGAGCTTATAGAAACCCTCGTGAAGTTAATTGGATTTTGGGAGTAATATTACTAATGGTAACAATATTTTTCGGATTCACAGGATATATTCTACCTTGGGATGAACTTGGATTTGCTGCTGCATCAATTGGACTTGAAATGGCTACGTCTATTCCAGCCATGGGACCTCTAATGGCTCAAATTGTATTTGGAGGAACGCAAATTACTGGAGATACTGTTTTACGGATGTACTGGTTACATATTTTTGTATTGCCACTAATTGGAACTGTTTTAATGATTATACACATGGCACTTGTATGGATACAAGGGGAGGCTGAACCTCATTAATGAGTGAAGAAGAAGTAGTCCAAACAAAAGAGGATGATGCTGTTGAAATGATCTATGAAGATCAAGAAGAAAAAATTCAACAAGATACTATTAGAAAATTAGAAAATCGCGAAGAGCACTCTGCTCTTGAAGCAAGCATGGTGAAAGGTGAACCATTATATCCTCATGAAATTACTAGAGATGGAGTTTTTACACTGTACATCATGGCTATTTTATTTTACTTAGCTGCATTTATTCCTCCACCATTACATGGTTCTGCAGATCCTACTGCAGGAACTGCTTTTCCACCTCCTTTACCAGATTGGTATTTACTGTGGGCTTTTGGCTGTCTAAAAGTTGCTACTGATTTGAAAATAGGACTTCCATTATCTATGATTCCATTTTTAGGACTTGAGGATTTTGAAATATTCTTAATGAGCGCAAAAGTATGGGGTACTCTTGTTCAAGGATTAATTGTTGGATTGGTAGTGGCAGTTCCATTCATTGATAGAGCAATAGGAGCTCTTATTGATCCTCAATATGGCGATGTCATAAACAGAGGGCATGAAAGGAGACCAATTGAAGATCCTGTGAGGGCTGCAATTGGAGTATACGGAATTGCAATGGTCATTATGTTATCTGTTTTCTCAATTAATGCTAATATTGCATTATATTATCCTGAAGTAACCACAGACATATTGTATGCAGTAACCTTATGGGGCCCGATTGCTTGTGCGCTAATTACTTACCTATTTTTAGACAGAAGAAGATCTGAAGGTGCAAAGCCATTAAGTGATGAAGAAAGATTTGATTTGTATACTAACGGAATTACAGACCGAAGAATGCAGCGTATTTATGAATTTAAACTAAATCGATGTTATCAATGTGGACTTTGTGATGACATCTGTCCTGTAAGAGATATGGAAGGAGAACATGAATTAAATATTATTTTTAATACATTCCAAAATGAACACGATGGGGTAGCACTTTGGTCATGTATTTCTTGTGGTATGTGTACTGCTGTTTGTCCACAAAATATTGAATATGTCGATTATGTTCTAGAACAAAGAATATTAGCTACAATGGGAGTTACCGCATGAGCGATAAAACAAGAGAAAAACCATATGCCCGAACTATTCCACATCCTCTATTTGAACGATTAATTGTAGATGATGCAATGAATGTTGAAAAAGATGAATGGAAACCTGAAAGATATCACGAATATGGATATTTTCCTGGTTGTGTAGATTTCATGGATGTAGAAGTTAAATTTACGCATTTAAACAAAGGTGATGCAGACCATGCATCTATTGCTGCAGCATCAATTAAATTACTAAATTATGCTGATATTGATCCTTTGGTTTTGGATATGAATGTGTTCAAATGTTCAGGACATGATCAATTATGGCAAGGAAACTTAGAGGTTTTTGACGCATTAAAAGAACATAATATGAGAAGGCTGAAAGAATCTGGAATTAAAATTATAACGTGCTCATGTGCTGAATGCTATCGTACATTTGCAGTAGATTATGATTTACCAGGTACTCTTGGAATTAAAGTTGAGCATATCACTCAAACCTTGCAAGGAAGAGGATTGAAATTTAAATCTCCCGAAAATGTAACTGTATCTTATCACGATCCTTGTCGTCTTGGTAGGATGATGGGTGAGTATGAAGCACCTCGTGATTTGATACAATTAGTCGATGGAGCTACAATGGTCGAGCTCGAAAATAACAAGGAAAGGGCTCTCTGTTGTGGAGTGTCATCAATGATGTATTGTAATGATGCGACAAAAGCTGTACGCAGAAAAAGATTAGATCAAGGTACTGATGCAGGTATAGACATAATGCTAGGAGGATGTCCTAAATGCTACATGCATATGCAATGCATGCTGAATGAAGAAAGAATGAGTCCTGAAGAAGGGCACCATCACGATTACGAGATGATGGATTTGATGCAATTTTTAGTAGCCTGTTTGGAGGACGAGAAGTAGTGTCTGAAACGGACATTGCTACATTTGCAACTGAAGGAAACCGAGATTTACACATACTATATGGTTCTCAAAGTGGAAACTCTGAAGGTCTTGCTGAAAAATGGAAAAAAGAAGGTCTGAAATACGGATTGAATCCAACCGTTCACGATATGGATGG
>PBGF01000011.1 GCA_002718915.1 Methanobacteriota archaeon
GATGGATTTAATTATGCTGGCACTGGAATCTCTGGTTACTTCGCACAAAAAAAGAACCTTTTTAGTCCAAAGCATTACCGTTTTTTGCTTAATGTTAAAAAATATTCGAAAAAGGCTGCAAATGATGTTTCTAACAACGTCTTGATTGATGAAACTTTAGGTGAATATTTAATTCGCAATAATTTTCCTGAAGATATTATTAATAAATTTATAATTCCAATGGGTGCTGCTGTTTGGTCTGGTTCACGTAATGAAATAGCAAACTTTCCTGTAAAAATGTTCCTAAAGTTTTTCAATAACCATGGCATTTTAGATTTGAATAATGCACCACAATGGCACACTGTTCACGGTGGAAGTTATACCTATGTTAGAAGAATTCTTGACCTATTTAATGGTGAAATTATTAAAGAAAATGGAGTTGAATCAATACGGAGAACTGAAGATAAAGTTGAAGTTACTTTAGAAAATAATGAAAAATTATTATTCGATAAAGTAGTGTGTGCAACGCATGCTGATCAAACCTATCATATGATAAAAGATATTTCTGTAGAGGAAAAACAAATATTGGAACCTTGGGAATATTCTAAAAATAAAACTATTCTGCATACAGATATCTCTCTCATGCCTCCAACAAAATCTGCATGGGCATGCTGGAATTATGTTAAAAATAAAGATAGTAAAGATGGAGATGAAGTATCGGTTACTTATTATATGAATAGACTCCAAGGTTTGAAAACTGAAAAAGACTATTTAGTTACACTGAATCCAACTAAAATAATACCTAAAAACAAAATAATCTATGAAACTGAATATACTCATCCAAAATATACTAATTCATCACTCAGTACCCAAAAAAATATAGAAAAAATTAATGGATTAAATCATTTGTATTTTTGCGGTAGCTATTGTAGATATGGATTTCACGAGGATGCTGTCCTTTCAGCTGTAAAAGTCGCAAGTAAATTAGGTTGTGAATTGTGAATTTAGAATCTAAAATATATGAGGGAGCACTTTTCCATGCCAGAACTAAACCGGTTAAACATAGCTTTTCTTTTCCACTATATACCTTTGTGTTGGATTTAGATGAATTGGAATTATTAGATAAAAATATTAGATTTTTTGGATACAATCGTGGTTCTGTATTTACATTATATGACTCCGATCATTTAGGATCGGGTGAAGGAAGTATAAAAGAAAAATTGAAAACATGGTTGATTAAATTCGGTTATAATAATGAATATACTACTGTTAAAATGATAACTACATTAAGAGTTTTCAAACATACATTTAATCCTGTAATTTTTTATTATTGCTTAGATTCTGAAAATAATATTGTTTACCATGTAGCTGAAGTACACAATACATTTGGGGAAGGTCATTTGTATATCCTAAAAGATGGAGGGAAATCTAAAATTGGAACCGAATATCTGGTTCCAAAAAAATTTCACGTTTCCCCTTTTAATAAGGTAGAAGGTGATTATAATTTTCATTTTTCAAAATTGAATGAGAAAATGGATGTAAGGATTAATGTTTCTAAAAATAATATAAATTTCTTCTATGCCAGAATCTCTGGTAATAGTCAAAAAATAACTAAATATAAATTAATTAAATTAATTATAAAATATCCTATTCGCACTCTGTTAATTATACCTAAAATTTTGGCTGAAGCTGCCAAATTATATTATGCGAAAAATTTGGAAATTGTAGATAAGCCCGAGCCTTCATCAGAGAAAACATACAAAGCCACTTATCCTGCTTATATTAGTGACTTTCAGACAACTGAAGATGCTGATGGAATTGGACGATGGTTTTTCAGTAAAATATACTAATGAATTTATTCGAAATAAAAGAAGAGATACCTACGCCGGAAAAATATATGTCTCTAAGAGAGGCTGCAAATATGACGCCGCGAAATCTTGACGGTGCTGCTAAAGGGCTTGGAAATGAATTATTTTCAGTACTATTAATTAATAAGGAAAATGAAGAAATTATAGGCATGGGACGAATAATTGGAGATGGAGGAACTGTCTTCCAAATTTGTGATATGACTGTCGTGTCTGAGTGGCAAAATCAAGGTGGAGGTACGATGATTATGAACGCCTTAATGGCCTTCATTGAAAAGCAGAATGTTGATAGGGCGTACATAAATTTGATAGCTGATGTTGATAATTTCTATGAAAAATGGGGATTTAAANCGACNGACCCTGAATCTAANGGAATGTATTTGAGAACTAAAAAATTATAACTTCTTCAAACTTAGTTTNACTTTTGNTTCNTCATCCATATATTCTAATATTGATAGCTTTTGNTTTTCAGATAAATCTTCGGATTTTAACAACGNTTTNAGCTTATANGCAGACATCTCTTGAATNTGATNCCATAATNCAAATTCCTTCAATNTAGTTTCTAATTCATANCGTCTTAAATCCTTCTTNTCTGGCATTCTAAAATTAGAATCTTCTTTGAATGTCACCTTATANTCCTTACCATTTANTGAATTNTGGCCTGATTCTTTAGAATAACTTATTAACTTATTTTCAAGAGTTTCAATCATAGCTTCCATATCTNAAAGCATNTCCTTTTTTTTATTTTTAAGATCNACTAGCTTATCTACCGTTTCTGAAGCTTGAATAGNTGTCATTGTTGATGTATCTATAAACGGATTTGAAGTTTTNCCAAAATTAGTGTGCTGCTTTCGTAATTCAATTAAATCTGTCATTTCNTTTGATAATGAATCTACTTCATATCTCAAATACGTATTNCCAGAATTATTTGGNTGAAGGCCTACTAAAAACATATTACTTACTTTCTTTCCGTAGTTCTTTTCTAAAATCCATTTGTATGTGTTTAATTGCAGAGAATAATGCCAAAAATTAGAATCTGGTAAATGNGAAATGCAATCTACAAGGGCTGAAGCCCATTTGTTTTCTTTTTTAATTGCCTTGGACCTTTTCCAATCATAAATCTGTAAAGTGCCATCTGGATTCTCAAATATCATATCTACTGAACCTGCTAAACGAAGTGCCTTATCCCAAACCATCCATTCAGTTCTATAGGGTACTAATTTAGATCCAATTGTATCTTCAAATTCCCTGAAATATTTCCATTCTGAACTTCCATCATCTTCAACCTTCATCTCATTATAGAAACATTCAATATTGTAATGCATCTTTGTACCTGCCTCAGAAGCTACAATACCATCATTTTTCCATTTCATTTTTATTTCCTCCCTTGTCATACCAAAATAGGGGCTTTTTGGCCAGCGAGGTGATGCCATCATCTTAGTTATAACTGCATCAGAATCAAATTTAGGAAAATGTGAATGATTCCATGAAGTAACCGACATATAATCTGAATCGCCATCTATGGTATAGATATGAGGGCCTTCCTCAAAAGAAATATGGGAGTCTCTTTCATGGGCATTCTTTTTAGCTAAAAAATTCGGTTCATCCACGTATTCCACATACTACGAACATATACTTAAAAATATAGAAGCAAAGAAGTATTAAACTCAGACCTATGAGAAAATATGGAACTAACAACACTTGAAGACTATGTTAGGCGTGAAGTATTCAAAACTGATAAAGAATTATTTGATTTTTGTCCATCATGTGATGAAACTGGAAATACAATTCGTGCACTTATGGAAGGTTTGTTTATTCAAGCAAAAAAACTTCAAAAAGAACGTGACGAGATTTTGAAGGTAAACCGATCTATTGCAAAAAGCATAACTGAACTAAAAAGTGTTGTAGAAAATATAGGTAATTTAACTTAAAATAGGCATTAGATAATTCCTTTATTATACCATATTCTAATTATAATCATGGAAAAATTAGTATCACTCTCTGAAGTCGTAAAATCGTATTCAGATACCAAAGTACTTACTGGCGTAAATTTAGATATTGAGAAAGGAGATTTGATTGTACTACTTGGCCCTTCAGGAAGCGGTAAAACAACATTATTAAATTTAATTGCAGGGATAGATACGGCAAATAGTGGTGAAATCGTAGTTCTTGGAAAAGATCTTTCCGATATGACNGATTTAGAGTTAACTGATTATCGAAGAGATTCTGTTGGATATATTTTTCAATTTTATAATTTACTACCAAACCTAACAGTTATGGAAAATGCATCTTTGGGTTTAGAATTAAAAGGGGAAAAATTAGACTATGCAAAAGTCATACTAGAAAAAGTNGGCCTTGAGGATAAATCTCTACGTTTTCCAGCTCAACTCTCTGGTGGTGAGCAACAAAGAGTTGCAATCGCAAGAGCTATGGCTAAAAATCCTTCATTAATTGTAGCTGATGAACCAACTGGAAATCTAGACAAAAACAATTCTGAAGCTGTCAGGAATCTATTCAAAGAAATTGCAAGTGATTCGACTATTATCATTGCAACACATGATAATAATTATTTAGAAATAGCAGACAAAGCTTATGAATTAAATGAAGGNAAATTAATTAAGATTAAATGAGCATTATCTTCAAAAAATTTCAAAGAGATTTATACTCTGAATTACCTAAAATTGCAGTTTCCATAATTATAATCTCTATGGGTATTGGTGGCTTCATCACGTTCTTTCAAGTTTCTGAAAATATAAAGGAAACTGTAGATTCACAATATGATGAAATGAATTTAGGTGATTCATGGATAAATCTACAACCAATACCTGTTCCAACTCCTGAAGAACTTATAGAATATAGTNAGCAAAATGAAGGAGAAAAAATTAATGACATTTTGCCACAAATAGAAGTGATGCAACCAAGATTGCATCTTTATGGTAAATCTGAAGGTAAAAATGGACCTATAATCATTGAAATTTTAGGCTTACCTGAAGAACAACGAATTAACAAACTGAGGATTACTGAAGGAAATGGTTTAAGTACTCAAAGTAAAACGAATAATATTCCTGTTGTTATTGAATCTAGATTTGAAAAATATCATGGATATGGATTAGGNGATACTTTCAATTTGACTATTGTTAAGATTGATCAAGANGCCATTGAATTTGAAACCATTAATGTAACTGCAGAAGTAGTGGGTGTAGCTGTCTCTGCAGAATACTTTCTAATTACAGGCAATCAAGGAGTGTTTGTACCTAGACAATCAACAATAGGAGTAATATTCGTAAATTTACCTGTATTGCAAAATGTAACTGGATTTGATGGGATGATTAATCAAGTTAGCATTGCATCTGATAATAGTATTGAAGAACTTTTTGCTGAAACGCCTTTAGAAAATGTGATTATTTCTTCATATGAAAAAGAAAATATGGAATCTTACATGATTCTTAATAATGATCAAAAAGGTGTTAAGCAAGTAACCCCAAAACTTGCAGGTATTTGGCTAATTATTGCAGGTTGTACAATATCTNTAAATCTATATAGAATTATTCAATCTCAGAAAAAACAAATTGGTGTAATGAGGGCTGCAGGAATGACTTCTAATGAAGTTATGTCTTTCTATACTTGGTATGGTGTTTTTATCGGATTTATGGGNTCTATTGGAGGGATAATCGCTGGACTCGGTATCTCAGTATACATAACATATCAGTATTCTCTGGCCACTGAAATCCCAGGTATTGTTTACGGCTTATCTCCAAAATTAGTTTTATTTGGTATTGTTTTAAGCATGATTTCAAGTTTAGTTTTCATTATACTACCTGTAAGAAAAGCTGCCAATATTGCCATCACAGATTCCATGTCTCCTGACATACCTAGCTTNAAGGATTCAAGAATTACTGAAATAAGTTCAAAGTTACCGTTGTCCTTAAGATTGGCATTTAGAAATTTTTCNAGAAATAGAACAAGAACAATGCTCACCACTATTGGACTTTCACTTGCTTTAGTTACGCCATTTGCATTAGGAGTAATACTCTCAAGTACTGAAAATGCTGTCGAAACTAGCTTTGATCTNCCAGGATGGGATGGAACTGCTGTTTTTGATTCATTTCAAGAACAAAATGCTACCATTCTTGAATTAGAAAATAGAGATTACATTAGTAGCGCAAGCCCTGTTTTGTCTTGGGAAATAAGTGCATTTAATGAAAGAATTGTTGTAATTGGNTCTCATTATGGAGATGTATTTAGTTTACCTACTGAAACTGAATTTAATGAATTTACAAACAATAACCAAATAATCATTGATTCACTATTTGCAGATAGAAATAATTTGCAGGTAAATGAACAGTTTGAAGCGTCACTATTGGGTCAAAAAAGAAATCTAACAGTCGCTGCAATACACACTCAAATACTTGGTGGAGGTTTTATGAGTCTTGAAGGATTACAAACTTGGCTACATGAATGGGAAAATGAAATAAAATTGCTAGCTGCAGATTCATCTATTCTTAATGAAACTGAAATAGAAAAATTACCCGAATTACCTATTAATCCTATAAGCGGAGTTTATCTNACAGGAGATGCAATAAGACTAAACAAAGAATCTCCTGATTATATGGTAGCCGTTATTGCAAAAGATGATTTGAAAGGTCAAGTCGATAAATTAATGGAATTATTTACATTTTTTATTAATTTATATTACGGTTTGGCTGCATTGATGGCCTTTTTGATTATTGCAAACACTGCTACAATTAATATGTTGGAAAGAGAAAGAGAGATGGCAACTCTAAAAACACTAGGTACTAGTGATATNATACTCAGTAAAGCCACTTCTGCTGAAAACTTTGTTATGGGAAGTATTGCAGGCATTTCGGGAATATTAATGGGATATCCTATAGCTGTATGGCTTTTACAAACATTCACATATGAAATATATTATGTTCCCACTTATTTTCCAAACGGATTGCCTACAATTATGATAGTTTGTGTAATCTTACTTAGNGTATCTGCAACTTTCCCTTCCTGGATTAGGCTAAGAAATATGAATTTAGGAAATTTGGTCCGTTCTATTGAGAGATAATACTCTTTTATAGCTCACCAATAAGATACTAAATTATGGTACTATCAACTATTGCCGAAAATGTAAATAAAAAACCAAAAACAACTATTGGCATTGTTCTTTTCATTACATTTTTGATGATTGCACAATTAGCACTAAATCCTCAGGATGGAACCATAAGTCAATCTAGTTTTCTACCTGATAATGAAGTTATTAGTGCTCTGAATGATATTGGAGATAAATTCTCAACTGAATATCCTGTTGATACTTTAATTTATAGTAATAACAAAGATATTCTAACCTCTGCTGCATTTGTTGAAATTTTAGAATTAGAAATTGCATTTACGGAGAATAATTTAATTGCAAATAATTCTATGAATCCGCAAAATCCAAGTAATGATATAGTTGCAATTCCAAACTATTTGGCACCTTTTNTTGGAGGTGATGCTACAAATTTAGCTGAATTAAAAAACATTTATTCAAATAAGACTGATCAAGAAATTAAAGATGCATTTAGTGCTGCTACACAGAATCCATTGCTAGCTGGAGCTGTCATTAATATTCTAGGCGAATACGATGGAAATACATCTGCAAAAGCCACTAAAATTACTGTNAATTTTGATAATAGTAATAGAGAAGGTGAAACAACTGGTGATGCTTTTGATCGAATGGTGAGTGTTGAAATGGAAATGAATGAGATTGTCAATAGTATGACATTTCAGGATATTGAAGTTCATGCATTAGGTCAAGCTGTACTTGATAATGAAATAAATGATGCCTCAAATGAAAGTACAAGCCAACTACTACTGCTTGTAGTTGTTCTGGTAATTGGAGTTTTATTTGCTACTTTNNGTTCACCTTTAGATGTTACATTAACAATGGCTGCGTTATTATTGGCCATAATTTGGTCTAATGGATTTGCAAGCTTTTTGGATTTTGAGCCTAGCTTCTTTGCTATTATTGTCCCCATTTTACTTGTTGGACTTGGTGTTGACTATGGAATACATCTTATCATGAGATATCGTGAGGATTTGATTGAAGAATGGGANATCAAGAAAGCAAGTGCTTCATCGATTATGTATGTTGGATCTGCATTGCTTTTAGCTACTACTACTACAATGGTTGGATTTTTATCTAACGTTACTTCAGATATTACTCCAATAAGAGAATTTGGAATTCAAGTTGCACTAGGTGTTTTATCTGCCTTTTTGATATTTGTAACCTTTATTCCTGCATGTAGAGTATTAGTAGATACGTGGTATCAAAATAGCGGAACAAAACCTCTTTCTGAAANGAATATTGAACTAATGAAAGAGAAAAAAAGGGACAATATAGAGGATTCAGATTCCTATCTAAATTATTTCATGGGAATTGGTGCTAAAGTATCTTTAGAAAACCCTGAAAAAGTTTTGGCAGTAGTTACTGTTGTAACCTTAATTGCTGGAATTACTGCAACAGGAATATCTACTGAATTTGATTTTAATGATTTCTTGCCAGAAGAAGTAGAAATAACTCAACACTTCCATTATTTACAGGATGAATTCAGTACGTCTAACGAATTTTCTTTCATTTACATAAGTGGCAGTGTAGCAACCTTTGATGTATTTAACGAAATGAATAATACTCAAAATGAACTTGCTAAGGGAGATAAATGGGTTAATACTGATCAATCTACTATGTATTCTCCAATCAATGGAATGCGAGATTTAGCAAATAACAATTCCGAAATAAATCCTTTTGATTTTTATAACAGCACCTTTGAAGAATTGTTTAATTCTAAAGATAAAAATGGAGATTTAGTTCCAGATACTGATGAAGATGTTAGAGAATTATTAGATTGGATTATGATTGGAGAAGGTAAGGCTATTCCAAACATGGTTTCAAACTTTATTTACTATGACGAAGAAAAAGAGGACTATACTGTAGCTTATATTTTAGTCAATACAAAATCTAAAAATGCATACTTTGAAGAAGTTGTTAACGAATTAAAGAAAGATACGACACCTCTTGAAAAACTTGAAGAACAGGGAAAAGTTGATTCCGTAGTAGTAACTGGACCTCCTGCTATTTTTGATGTAGTAATAAATACAATTAATGCTACTATGACTGGGTCTATTGCATATACAATATTACTTTCATTTATTATTCTTACTGCAATATTTTGGTATACTGATGGTCAACCTTTACTTGGAATTATCTCTATGCTTCCAGTTCTATTGGTATTAGTATGGATTTTAGGGACAATGGTTACAATTGGATACACTCTGAACGTAATGACTATCTTAATTGGGGCTTTAACTGTTGGATTAGGTGTAACATATGCCATACATATTTCACATCGGTTTATTGAAGAAATGGAGCACCATCACTCCTTAGAAAAAGCTGTGAATAATACGGTCAAGAATACAGGTTCAGCATTGTTTGGGGCTGCTATGACCACAGTTCTAGGTTTTGGGGTTTTGTTCTTTGCAATTTTACCTCCAATGAAACAATTTGGAACTATGACTGCTTTAACTATTCTCTATTCCTTCCTATCAAGTGTTTGGGTTTTACCAAGTATGCTAGTTATTTGGGCTAAAAAATCAGGACTTGCTGAGAAATTAAATAAGCATGAAAATGTATTGCCTGAAGCGAAAGATAAGTATGAAGAATCTAAAGATGATGAAGAAGAATAGATTAAAATTTGGAAATCAGTTTCTTTACAGCTGATTCACATGAATCCAAATCAGATTCTATTGCTGATCTCAAAACTATAGTTGCACCATAAACACCATCTCTTGAGAAAGGATAGCTACCTACTGACACATTGGGATGCAGGTCTTGTATTTTTGTCAATTCTTCTGCAAAAAAACTCTCACCAACCATAATATCAAACGATTTTGAATGTAAAATATCACCTGTTTTAAGATAATCATACATTCCTTCAAGCATCCCCTGCATTATCTTTGGAATGCCAGCCATAACAAATACATTTTCAATTTTGTATCCTGGAGCTTTAGTTGCGGGGCTGTAAATCAACTCACCTCCTTCTGGAATTCGAAGCATCTTAAGTAATGGTTCCGTCAATTCTTTACCTGCTAAGAACTCTCTCATCTTTTCCAGAGCATCGTCATCTATTCTAGTCTCAACACCAAAAGCCTTNGCTACACTTTCTGTAGTAATGTCATCATGAGTAGGGCCAATACCGCCTGTTGTGAAAACATAATCATGTTTGTTTCTTAAAGAATTTACNGCTTCAATTATTTCCTCTTCATCATCGAGAACAACACGAACTTCAGATAAATTAATACCTAGTTTACCTAGCCACTTTGCAAGATATGCTAGATTTTTATCTTCTGTTCTACCCGAAAGAATTTCATCTCCGATAATAATTAGTGAAGCCTGACTCACAGTTTTTCCAGAGCTTTAATTCTTTTTTCCATTGGAGGATGAGTTGAAAACATACTGATGAAAAAGTCTCCTCCTCTTAAAGGATTAACAATACACATTGCTGCATTACTTGGTGAACCNCAATCCAACGGTTTACGATGATTTTCCCATTCTAATTTCTTTAATGCACTAATCAAAGCCCATGGCTTATTAGTCAATTTAGCTGCTGTTGCATCTGCATGAAATTCCCGAGAACGGGAGACTGCCATCTGTAACAGAAATGCTGCNAAAGGTGCAGTAATGGCTACAAGAATCATAATTGCAGGATGAACATTTCGGTTTCGTCCACCAAACATNCTGTTCCACCACATCATTCTAGCTGCAAAAGATATGAATCCTGCAATAGTGGCTGCAACGCACATGACTAAAGTATCTCGATTCTTAACNTGAGCCATTTCATGAGCCATNACNCCTTCTAGCTCGTTATCATCAAGAACAGACATGATTCCAGTAGTAGCTGCAACAACCGCATTCTTCGGATTTCTACCTGTTGCAAACGCATTAGGTGTAGATGATGGAACAATTGCTACTCTAGGCATTGGTAATCCATTCAAATCTGCTATTTTTTTAACAATACCAAATAATCTTGGATTATCATTTCTATCAATTACTTTAGCGCCATAAGCTCTCAAAACAATCGAATCACTGTAAAAATAAGAAAAGAGATTAATTGCAATAGCAATTATTGAAAATATAACTATACCATAGGAAGAACCTGCCGCAATGAAGCCTACAACCATCATCAATAGAGTTAGCAAAAAATATANCCCAAATAAACGCAAAAATGCCATATGAATCTATATTGCCCCCATAAATAAAATTTATTCAATCAATATAATGCTCATATTCCTGATCTTCGAGCATTTTTATTGCCTTCTTCTCTACATCAGAATCATATCNAAAAACTGGATTAGGACTCTCANCTTGAGGCATACGTAAATCATCTAANTTATTATTGGAAAAAGCTGTTACTGCTTCAACCATCAAGTTAGAAGCGACAACTGANGTTTTGTAACATAAATCATGGTAATCATCTCCCCTCTTAACNTCTATTTCTCTTTTTCCAACNAAATCNCCTGCGTCAATATCTGTTGAACAAAAATGACAACTACTGCCTATCTTTATTCCTTCATGAACACTCCATGCAGGNGATGCNGANCCTCGGCATTCTGGCAATAATCCNGGATGTGAATTNAGAACTCCACCTTTGTTTTCACCATATTCTAAAATTTTNCCCCTGATTATTCTAGTTCCTCCAAANACTATCAAATCTGGATTAGCTTTTTCAATATGNTCCATACAATGTTCATCATTATGNATTGGAACCTCTACAAACGGAATATTATGTTTTTCAATTTGAGANTGCATTGTAGGAGCTAAAGGATTAGAGCCAAGCCTAAACTCAAACTTTTCCCTTTCCGTTTTTCCACCTTCTGAATTTTCTTCAATTATTAAAGACGGAATAAATCCTGAATCAATAAGTTGAGAAAGCATTTCTCTTCCCCAAGGATGCTCTGTTATTGAAAAAAATACAAAATTCATTTATGTGCAACCACCTTAAATTCAACCAAAATAGGAGTTGGAAGTGCACCCACTTCAACAGTTGTTCTTGTTACTTCAAACCCCTTAAGATAATCTGAATAGATTGCATTAAATTTAGAAAAATCTTCTTTCATATTAGTCAAAAATACCATTATATCTACTACATTAAACATCGACAAATTTGCAGCTTCAAGTATTGCATTTACATTGCTAAATACTGCATGGGTTTGTGACTCTATTCCTTCTGGTATTTCATCTGTTTCTGGATGTCTTGGACCTACACCAGAAAGAAAAACTAAATCNCCTGCCTCCTTGGCATGCACGTATGCTCCTACCGGTTTAGCTGCTTTATCTGTATTAATCGCCATCTCTTTCCTCTAAGGGCCCCATTCCTGGTTGATCATAAAAATCTAAAACTTCTCTATCTCCTTTGTAAAATTCAGGATCGTCTTCATCATATTCAAGATCTCCTGCAGTATCTTCTGCAGGTGTTAATGCTACGACTGCTGCACCAGTTCCACAAATTGGCTCATATGCCAACACATTGCCATCATACAAATTATTTTGACCCATTATTGAAGCCATAATCCAGAATGGTTTGAAACTAACAACCTTTGGAACTCTAGCTTCATTATGAAATTGCCTTGATAATTGTGAAACATCTTCTAACCTACCTTTTTCTAAATATTCAAGAAATTTTAAATTCCATTCATGATCTTTAAGTGAATGAATTCTATCATCTTTAGGATCTATTTCTACAGTATGCAATCTATTAGATAAAGCTGAAATCACCACTGCAGCAGCTTTCTTCCCGCTTGCATCTATCGCATCCCGTATTGATTTTCCAAGAACTATACTTTCTGCACGATTAGCATACATATTACTAGACACAATAATTGCAGGTAATCTATTGTCTGGATTCAACAATTTAAGAGCTACAATTGAACCTGTATCTATTGGGAATCCATAATAGGAAACTGTACGTGCATGTAATCCACGTTCTTTGCATTTGGTAGCTGTTAACTCTGCAAATTCAGGATCCATTTTAAATTTGTAATCAATACTTCCTAAGTCGTGAAACTCTTCATCCACATAAGTCCATTCAGGTTCTGGATATGCCTGAATTTGATGGCCTAATATAGATGGCCAAAATGTACTATAGAGGACTAAAATTTCAGCTCCACTTTCTTCAAGCTCTATTCTAGCCTTATCATAAGCATCTCTAATCCTTTGCCATCCCTCATTCTTTTCTGGACAAAGTAGTGGATGGGGTAAACCTGGAACTAAAATTCCCTTACAGACGTTATCTTCTCTCATATTTTGGCCTTTTTAGGGTCCCAACCAATTATTGCATTGCCAGTACCTATTACTGTACCGTATGCGTGCACTGTGGCCTTATAATCTGGAAAACCTAAAGCGCTCATTAACCAAGTCAAACATCCTGCTTCTGTTTCTGCAACAGTTTGCTCAGTGAAATCTGGCATCAAATCAATCATTTCTTTTGTTTTACCATCTTTCATTAAATTTATCATTTTCATATCCCAAAGATATTGATTATGATTTGTTACATGTTCTTTACTCATATCTTCTGGGACTTCAGGCTCAGTCGTGAAATGTCGATGTGATAATGAATTACTAGACAATAACAAAGCTCTCTTACCTGATGCTTCGACCGCTTTACGAGTAGCTTCTCCTAATTTTATCATATTGGCTTGCATTAACTCTGAATTAAAATAAAATTTAGATCTGTTAGAGGAGATACAAACTATTGGCTTGTCCCATTTTGGATTTACCAAGTGGCAGCTAGTTATGGTTCCATAATCTATTCTAAAATCAGGATTCTCCATCATTTTTACAAGTAAGCCTGAATCTGCTGCATTATCATGTATGGCTTTAGATAATTCAACATCCACTGTTAAATCATAATTATATCTAAATAAATTAGGAAAAATAGGATCTACAGATAATGANTTGAATTTTTCAACGCCCAAAAAATGTGTACCTACAAATGTTGCCCAATGTGGAGTGTGAACTATTATTACATCATAATCTTTCTCTGACAAACTATCTCTTAACCTTTCATAACCCCAGCGAAGTTCTTCCCAACCTCCTTCTGAAGTGGCCTCATTTTGAGGTGGATTCTCAGCATAAACTAGATGTGGCGGGTGTGGCGCTAAAGCACCCATTACTATTTCCCCTTTGGACATGNTTAGACAATTAAACCCAGTTATAAGACAATTAGGTTAGAAAAAATCTATTTTAATCTTTAACACAAATATTTACAGGCTGTGAAAAAAAGCCTAAACTCCAACGGCCACCTTCCGTTCCAACTCCGCTGTCTTTAACTCCGCCAAAAGGTACACGTAAATCTCGATGTAACCACGTATTAACCCAAACCATTCCTGTTTCTATTTTTTCAGATATTTGTTTTCCTCTGACTAAATCTGAAGTCCACACTGAACCTGCTAGCCCATAATCTGTACAATTGGCCATTACAATAGCTTCTTCTTCAGATTCAAATGAGTGTAAAGTTACTACGGGGCCAAATATTTCTTCTGTAGCTGTNCTGCTCTGATAATCTAAATTAGAAATTACAGTAGGGCGTAAAAACGCACCTTTGTCAAAGGGAGAATCAAGATTAGGACGTTCACCGCCGCACAAAATTTCTCCACCTTCTCTCTGGGCTAAATGAATATAAGATTCAACTTTATCTCTATGAGCAAAGGAAACTAAGGCTCCCAAATCAGATTCATCGGATGAAGGATCTCCCACTTTCATCTCCTCAATATAATTAATAAATTTTTCAATNAATTCATCCCAAATTTTCTCTGAAATCAAAATTCTACTACCGCAAAGACAAACTTGTCCTTGATTGAGAAAGCCTGACCTTGCAATTTCAGGAATTGCTGAGTCCAAATCTGCATCATCTAAAACTATTGTTGCATTTTTCCCTCCAAGTTCCAAACTTAACTTTTTGAACATTGGTGATGCTGTTTCAGCTACCTTTTTCCCAGTAATTGTTCCTCCTGTAAACGAAATAAGATTAACTTTAGGGTGTGCAACTATAGTTTGTCCAGCTTCATGACCTAAACCATGAACTATGTTTACTACTCCTGCGGGCAACCCTACTTCATGAATTACTTCTGCAAGAAGATTTGCAGTTAATGGCGTTAATTCCGATGGTTTTGCAACTACTGTATTGCCCATAACTATTGCTGGTGCAATTTTCCATGAAAGAAGATAAAGAGGCAAATTCCACGGAGTTATCAAACCTGCAATTCCAACTGGCTTAAAGATAACATGATTGGTTGCATCATCCATCTCAAATTTTTCTTCGATGTAATCCTTGCTAAACTCTGCAAAAAAACGGAAATTTGCAACNGATCTTGCCGCATCTACGGTCCTTGCCAATTTAATTGGTTTACCAGTGTCTAATGATTCCAATTTAGCTATATCTTCTGAACGAGACTCCAAAGNATTTGCTATTTTTTCTAACCAATCTCTTCTTTCATCTAAAGTCAAAGTGCTCCAAGAATTACGTGCTGTTTCAGCTGCATTAACTGCTACCTCCACATCATTTGCTTTTGATCTAGGAATATTGGCTATTATCTCACCTGTAGCAGGATTTATATCCTCGATAGTTTCTTTGACGCTTACAAAATTCCCATTCACAAAATTTTGAACAGTAATCATTCTGTACTCTTGTAATCCTCTGGATTAAAATACCAACGGTCATTATCNGGGTCCCATTCATCCCAAGTTGGAATATCTTTTAACTTTTCTAAATATTTTTTAGGAACAACACCAGGAACCAAAAATGCTTTTTGCCTTCTAAGTGGATAAGGATTTCTTAATTCCATTCCTAAAACGCCCAAAATTCCTCTTGCAATATACCATGTAGCTTGAGGATTCCAACCATGGGCTATTTTGACTACTACACCAAGACCATCTGGATAATCTTCGTGAATTATAGATAAGCCAAGTAAACCATCTGCACCTTCTTTAGCGATTACTTTCCCATCACATGTTTTGATTATTGTTGTGTCTAATCTATTGAAACCTCCTACTAAATCAGGGTTTTTAGTCATCGATTCCCAAATCCAATTTAGATCCTTTTCCTTAGCTAAACCTGCATAACATGCAGCCAATTCATTTACTGTATTTGACAAAGTTGGAAAACCGTCTCCATCGCGTGCAATTCTTTGAGGATTCCAATCTTTACCTAAGAAATGCCTTATTTCTTCCAAAAAGGCAAAGAAAAATGGATGACTAGGTAAGGTGTATCCGGCCCTATTCCACCCCTTGCGACGACAGCCAAGAAGTATTGCTGCATGCTGACCTGATGAATTAGAATACCAACGTCTTGCTCTTCGAACTTGGCGCCCAAACTGAACTAGAGGTAAATCTAGTGGAGTCTGCATTAATCCCCAATCTGATTGTGGAAGTAGTGACTGAGCTGCCTTAACATGTTCTGAAGTTCCGTTATGACTAGCAACAGAAATTGCTTTTTGTTCCCAGTTTAAATCAGATAGTTCATCAGCAAAAACTTTGAGCATTAAGGGCTTCATCATAGAACGGCCATAGCAAAGCACATTTCCACCAAAACTATGGATATTTTTACCCCCACTGTACCAAGCTACAGCGCCATGAATAGTTGTTTCACTAACACCATTCCTTCTATAATCTACTAATGGTTCCCATTCAACATCTCTACCTGTAGGAATATCTCCTTCTGTATCTCCTAAAGGACTACTAGGATAAAGATCTTTGATATCTGTAGGGTGGCTCACTTTATCAATTCCTTAACTCGAGGTACAACCTTATTCATGAAAGCTTCCATATTACGTATCACTCTAGGACTATCGTGATTAAAAAAATCAAACCAAGTCATAATGCAATCCTCTGGATGAAATCTTTGTGCTATTTGTTGTGCTACCTCTTCTACANTTCCAATTACTGAATTGTCNGCTGCCTTNGATACCTTATTGGGATCTATAGTTCCTTCCAAAGCCCCCCAATAAGAACTTAGAGCTTCTTGAGCTTCTTGCTTTGCAGCTTGAGTTTTCTGTAAGTCTGATAAATTAGGTTCATCGTTTAAAAAAATCATTAATGTTCTAGGCATATAATTTCTTTCCCATTTTCCACCCTCTGAATTGAAATGTGTAGCCATTCTTTCATGCGTTGCTTCAATTACTTCAGGTGGAGTTATAGATAAATTAAATACTTTAACAGGTCTAATTTTATTAACTTCAATTTGAAGATTTGGATCATGAGAACCTAAAATCAAATCCAACAATTCCCTATTCCATGATTGTGGAATATTTTTGATATCTTCAAAAATATATCTATTTGGAATTTTGATTTCATCTGGTGCATGTGAAAGTGAATCTCTTTTAATTATTGCATCTTGAACACTCTGCCAATCATCATCACTACGGAAATTTGACCGTGTAAGAATTGTTTTTCTTATTTTATCACTATTGACTATTTCACCACTTAATAATTTTAAAAATATTTCACAAGCTTCTGCAAATATTTGTCCTCTCAGAGCAGGCCATGCAGCTTCCTCAACAATATCTCTTGGGACAATGCCATAAGGCCTAGCCATAAATTCAAATCTACCTGCTGAAAAACCAATACGTAATTTCCTTTTTTCATNCTTGTTCATCCCATGTAANGCTAGAAATGCNCCGACTCTTTCTGCAATCCCTACTGGCCCTCCATGTGTTAAAAGACTCATAACTGCTGACCCTACCTCTATATTTTTAGTTCTGGAAAACATCAAATGTGCTAATTGAAAGAAATCNGTACATAGTCCTACTTCACCTTGCCAATGAGGGACTACCGGCTGCTTATTACTCTTCTGAGTTTCAGTGGATAAATGAGCTTGAGCTACCCAAGCAGTTCCAAATCCTAAACCATCTGCAGATTCCAATTGTTCAAAAAAATTAGAATACATTGTATTTTCATCTGGCGTAATACCATTTACAGGAGTTTGGGCAATNGAAAGAAAAATATCAAAATCCATTAAATTGAACCTGTCCTTCCACCATCAACTGGAATACTTGTACCTCTTACAAAACTTGCTGCAGGAGATGAAAGAAAAGCTACTACTTGACCTAATTCCGANGGATCTGCTAATCGACCCTCTGGAACTGTGCTTAGCCATGCACTCTCGACTTCCTCTTGACTTATGCCTTTTTGAACTGAAAGTGTTTTCTTTAATTCTGTAAGTCTTTCAGTATTCGTAAAACCTGGTAATACATTGTTAATTGTAATATCAGAAGGCAACTCTTTGGATAGGGTTTTTGACCATGAAGCCATAGCGCCTCTAATTGTATTACTAACTCCTAATCCAGGTATAGGTTCCTTGACTGATGTTGAGATAATATTAATTATTCTACCATAATTTGAGGATTTCATACCTTCTAAAAGTAGCTGAACTAAAGTCTGTGAAGCTAAAACATGTCTAAGAAAAGCTTTTTCAAAATCATGTGGTTGAGCTTCGATAAGAAGGCCTGATGGAGGACCTCCTGAATTATTTATCAAGATTTGAAATGGGCCATTTGTTTCTATTTCTTTACTTACTAATGTTCTCAAAGATTCTAAATCCTCAAGATCACAAGAGATTGTATCTTTACCTGAAGCACTTCTAGAAAGAATTACGACTTCCGCTCCA
>PBGF01000012.1 GCA_002718915.1 Methanobacteriota archaeon
ATCTCAAGGAGGTCGTCGTCATCAATATCTGCATCTGCAAATAGTGATTCGACATCATCCCAATCAAGAACTGCTGTGTCATTCTGAGCCTCCCAATGTTCTTGGAATTCTTCAAAACTCATGTAACCATCACCGTTTGCATCTGTAGCTTCTAGAGCATCTTCAGGAGAAGGTGCGCCACCGTCACCCTCGAAAGCCCCCATCTCTGCCATTTCATACAATAAATCTACAATTAGATCTGCAAACTCTTCTTCACTAATAGCTCCATCATCATAGGCACTCATGTTCTCAGCGATTGACATGAAAAACATATCCCAAAGGCCACCATCATCATCGCCTTCATCAACATTTTCTTGATAATAATAATGATGTGCGAAAGTAAAGTATGCTCTGTCATCAGCTTCAGTGGTATCTTCACAAGTATATTGATAATCTCCACATAGTTCACCAGACCAACTATCTAGTATTGTGTCATCGTCAGACCAGATATGTGCTTCATAAGTACCGCCCAAGTGAGTATGTTGACCTGTTGTAACAAATACATAATCGCCAGGGTGCTCATTTAACTCAGACAAATCAAAAGCACTGAAATTGTAATCGCCACTACCGTCATAATGTTCATAACCTGAACTAACATACAACAAATTCTCAGACCAATCTGTTTCTGTAAATGAACCTGCATAAAGCCAGACTATCATAGTCTGATTGTGATCTACATCTTGTTCTGAATAGAATTGTGATACATTATCATCTCCAGTAACTGTGTAAGTGTGAGTTTCATAAAATGGGAAAAATGCGAATTCTTCAGATACCTCTCTGTGAATCTCATGACTTTCCTCTAGAGTAAATGTAGAGTCTAAATTAGATATATTTCCAACTATATTATCTACATGCGTATCGTTGTCATCATTATTCACCGAAAGATTATATGAACCATATTGACACTCATAACCATCAAACTCATGTCCCTCTGAAGACTCATTATATGTCCAAACATGACTACAAGAATTTGTTATAAACATAGAATAAGAACCTACTTCTAAGTGTGTACTAAGTATGTGATAACAGTCTACATACATTTCAGATGCGTCGGCATACTCACATATTCTCTGATTGCCTTCAAACTCTTCGGCACCTGACGGAACATCGTGTATTCCCTCGTATAGGTAAACATAAGATGGTGAAAAGTATTGATCTGTTTCTTCGTCATATTCACCAGATATATCAACTGTATAATTCGCAACCTCTTCCTCAGTTACATTGAAGTGATAAACATCGTAATGAGCAATATCGTCTATATCATGATGCAAAGTAAATCCTCCCATTAACTCATCAACGGCATTGACTACGTTTGAAGAATCTTCATACCCCATATCATAACCTATAACAGACATCATGAAAGAGAACATATCGGGTCCATCATGGTTATGGTGTCTGTCGCTTTCTTCATGCGTATAATCATCATCGCCATCATGATCATGGTGCTCGTCGCCATCTCCATGGTGATGGTGTTCATCTGAATCATCGTGGTCGTGGTCACCATCGTCTCCGAAATCATCGCACATTTCTCCACCATCATCTGTGGCTACGCAAAGCTCGTACATTATGTAAAAACATCCCATGCTGGACACTCCATCATCACATTCTTCCATGAAGGTTTCACATTCTGTTTCATTCAAACCCCATTCAGGTGAACAACCTGACATATGATGATCTCCGTGCTCACCATCCATGAATTCTAAGAAATAGTCAAAACATTCTGAAGTAACACTGCCCTCATCAGTTCCTAAAGCTGCGGCACACATTTGTGCAATTTCGAAACGCAATTGATTGGATGCTTCAAAATTTAACAAATTCTCTACAGTAACATTCCATTCATTTAAACTTACCATTTCAACAGTTATATTTTGTTGGTAGAAATCCTCCCAAATATCATCTGAATCTGAATGATCATGTACTGGCATTGTTCCTTCTGGACAGTAAAATTCTTCTTGATCAAAAACTTCTGCAGGTAAATGACCTCCACCTGAAGATTCATTGTCTTCAAAAACCACCATAGGATGCTCAAAATCAATAATGTCTGACATAGGATTGTAAGCAAATTTCTCTAATTGAATACCATTAGTATTCCAAACTTCCCAACTAGTAATATTGTTGAAATCACCTGCGTTACCTCCTTCAGAAGTTACCCAAGTACCATAAATACCATCAATAAAACCTTCATCATCGCCTTCACAAATTAATTCTAATTCATAAGGCGCATTATCTGCCATTGGAGGTGCTGGAAAATCCAACGTAAAAGGTGTGGCCTCTGTAATCGCATCCGAACGATCTGTTGTCATTATATACACAAAATAGGCACCATGTTCTGTACCCTCTTCATGTTCTCCACCGACGTACTGGTTTGGAACTGCAACAAATGCACTCAAAACCATCATCAGAAATACGGCAAGCACCGAAAATCTGCTAAAGCTCATACTTCTTTCTAGTAGTGACAGTATATATAGTTAGTAGTTTTCTAAGTATAATACGGTATACGCTGTATTATTGTCAATAAAATCAAAAAGAATAATGATAAAAATGTATAGAAATACGCCTATTAACGAACTGCGCGAGACACTGCTGCAGCCATACATTTAGTTACTTTCTTTGCAGTAGGGATATGCAATTTTTCATCTGGACCGTGTGCATTTCCTCCTGGACCTCCGGCTCCAGTAATGATAAATTTAGAATCGGGATACCTAGATTGCAGCATAGACATAACCGGAATTGTACCTCCAATGAACAATGGCATTGGTTTATTTCCATAAAATTCTTCACCAGCTTCATCCAAAATACTAGCTATTGACTCGGGTAAATCTGGTGACAAGAAACCATCTGCTACTTCTGTCATTTCTGCTGAAACATGGGCCCCATTTGGAGGATTTTCTTCAAGTAATTTTTGTACTTTCTTTGCAACCACAGAAGCATCTATTCCTGGTGGAGTTCTAATTGATATTTTCAAATCTGTATTAGTTCTTAGAACATTACCTGCAGATTCTATTGGAGGTATTCCATCCGCTCCAATTATTGAAAGGCTTGGTTTGAGATTCATTGTCATAAAAATATCTAAAGGATCTTCAACTTGTTTTTTTACACCTTCTAAAAGAGGAAAATCTTTCATTTCATCACCTTTCATCTTCAGTATTTCAGAGCATGTTTTCTTCATTTCATCATTTATCTTTAAATGTAACCATTCAGGCAATATTTCTCCCGTATTTTCATCTTCTAATCTTGATAATAATTGCCTTGCTAATCTAAACGAAGAAGGCATGACGCCACTACCATGTCCTGAATGAACTCCAACTGAGGAAACTTTAACTGAAAGTGTACCGGCCACTATTCCTCTAAGACTTTGTGTAACCCATAATCTATCATAATCCATCCCTCCTGTATCCAAAACTATAACCAAATCAGGAGTTCCTAATTGTGATTTTAACTCATCTAAATATAATTCTAAATCTGGAGAACCGCTTTCTTCACCTGTCTCGATAAGAAAACGGCAAGTCGGATGTGAAATTCCTTGCTCTTGTAGACCTAATACAGACAATATGCCTGCATATCCTCCATAACCATCATCTACACTACCTCTCCCAAACAACCAACCATCTTCGATAACTGGCTTCCATGGACCTTTTCCTTCGGACCATCCTGTCGCTTCCGGTTGTTTATCCAAATGAGAATAAAATAGAACTTCATTACTAACATCTCCTTCGATTGTGATTAATAGAAGAGGTGAACGATTTTTCAAACGGTGGACCGAAATAGTTGTTTTTTCTAATGGTAAACTTTTGACCCAAGAAACAAATGTCTCAATCGCTGCATCCAAGTATCCGTTTTCTTCCCAATCTGCGTCAAAAGAAGGAGATAATGCTGGAATTTCTATAAAATCACACAAGCTTGGTAAAGCTGATTCATCCCATTGCTTGTCAATGTAATCTGATAACCTAGAGAAGTCAACGGATTTCATAAAATCATTGTCTTCGCTTTCTAATAATGGCAATTAAAGCAACGGAAAAGGAGGCTAAGACAAAATTGAAACCCGGCAATGATCCGTCATCTTTACTAATGTCATCGAGTATCTGAGAAGCTGAACAGCCATCAACATCTACTGATTCTCCTATTGGCGTACCTGGACATACATCACTATCATCTTCTATACCGTCATTATCATCATCCATATCATTTTCATCTAGAATTCCATCATTATCATCATCATCATCAAATTCATCCACAATACCATCATTATCTGCATCGGGGTCGCCTTCTTCTTTCAAAATATCATTTCTTTCGTCATCTGTCAAAGGAATTGCAATAACGTATCCTAAAATATGTGTTTGATTCTCCTCATCCCATTCCCAAGTAGGATCATAAGCTTCATAATGATTGGAACCATTTAATTCATATTCTACTACAAACCCCATCCAACCTCTACTTTTGCAGGGTGCATCATTCAAATACTTATCAAAACCCCAAACTTCTAAACAATCTTCAGAACCTGCTTCGTTAGGTTCAACATAATATTCAGATATCCAAACATTGCCTTCTTCAATACATTCTTCCTCTTTTATATCCCAGCTACGATCATTAAGAACTTCATTATAACAAAATCTTCCATCCACATCAGTTTCTGTAGGCCAAAAACTATGATTAAATGGTTCTCCTGAAATCCATTCCCAACCGCCTGAAGGTTCTGTATATTCTGGACTACTTAAATTGTGAAAGCCTCCAAGCCAATATGAGTTGCCGTCTAATAGTGAATAAATTAACTCAGCTTCTTCTAAAGTTGTTATAGTTGCAAGATGGCCTGATTGATTCTGATAAGTTAGATTTGAGGCATAATTAACTGCTTCCTGCCAATCTGTACTTCCATCTGTTTTACCATAACCTGGGATAAATTTTGCTGTAAGAGGTTTAACACTACCATTTTTACCTTTAAAACTAAACCATTCTTGGTACGATTCTTCTAATGAATTATATCCCATATAATCTACTGAATTCTCTGTACTTACTTCAGTTATTATTTGTCCATGGCCCACTGAAAAAAAGAAATTTGTTTCCTTACCTGTAAAATTTTCATCCGGCCAATCAAAATAAATCGTGTATTCTCTTGGCGTATGTGTTAAGTTAGGAAATACTACATGCATCCATTGTCCTATCCATAAGCGTTCTTGACCATTACCTGAAAGTGGACCTAAAAGACTAGAAGAAGGGCCTACACTTTCAAAGTTCCAATCGGTAAATACTGCTTGGACTCCATTTATTGTTACTATAGGTACATTAAAATTAAAATCATCAGCATCATCATCTTCATGATAGTAATCTGAGTGACTATCGTCTTCTAAAAGAGAAATACAATCGTATGCAGTAATATTTCCATTTGAATATGAGGTTATTGTTTCATTCACTGCTAAAATTCTATTATCTAAATTTGTTGAAGGTATATTAGTTATCATTGATTCTATATCAAATTCATCCCTTATCCACTTTATCATATCCAAAGTTATTAATTCTTTTAAAGCAATATCTTTATTGAGCAGCTCAAAATAAAGTGAATCTGTGGAATTTGTAAGCTCTGCGATCTCACTGATAGCTTGTTCTAAAGTTAAAGTTCCCATTATAGTTCCATTTAAAATTTGATTAATCTGTTTTTTATAATTTTTATCCATCTCATATAATGTGAAACTTTTAATTGCTAATTTTCGAAATTCTTGTGATTCTTCTTGTGAATATTCCCTTCGCAGATATACAGATGCGCTTAATTCTGAATACTCAAATTCTTCATCTCCCGGGAATGCAATTTGGTGTTGATCAGGAAAACCATATTCTCCATATGTATGATTATACCACTCTTTTGTTTTAAAAGAATTAATATGAAAATCATATTGTAAATATGGTTGTTCTTCATAAAATTCTTCATCGTACTCTGCACTGTTATCAGGAATGAAAAATAACACTCCCGAAATAAGTGATGCGACTAGAAACAAAGTAGTTAATGTTCTTGACATAAGTTTGGTTAAGCTTGCCTTATTTATACCATATTGCCGAACAAAGTATAATAACCGAGTCTTCCGTAAAATCACATGGTGGCTTGGTACCGCTCACATCTCATACCCTTCGGATTAGCATTAATTGCTTTTTTGATTATTACTACTGGAGGTTGGATACGTATTAATGATGCTGGAGAGAGCTGCCCAGATTGGCCTACCTGCTTTGGAACTTGGGGTTTTGATGTTTCGTCAGAAGAACAAGAAAAGTGGTGGGAAGAAAATCCTGATGAAATAGATTCTAGAGGAGGATCGCATAGATATACCTCTTATCAAATTTTTACAGAATGGTCACATCGTGCATTGGTTGCCGTTATTGGCATTCTTGTTGCATATAGCCATTACACGGCATGGTCTCTTAGAGATAAAATAGGAAATCGTGTATACAGAATACATTTTGTTTCTAGTATGTTCCTTATTTTACAAGCCGTACTTGGATATGTTACTGTCGATTTGGATAATGCCCCATGGACTGTTTCACTTCACCTTTTTATGGCTTTAATTTTTACACTATCGCTAATAACGGTTGGATTAATATGGTGGCAAGAACAAAGTGGATTACCTGAAAAATTGAGTAAACTCGAAATGAGTAACTGGTTGAAAAAATATATCTGGTATCTAACACTTATTATTCTTTTACAGCTTATGATTGGCGCTTATCTTTCTACAAGTTATCATAGAGCTGCCTGTGATATAGGATTCTACAAAGGATGGCCTTTGTGCCAAAATTCAATATTGCCAACTCTAAAACAATTTGGAATTATTCTTAATTATGGGCATAGACTATCTGCAGTTGCTGTTGCAGGAATGCTCTATTATCTTTGGAGAGAAATTAAAAATGAAATTGAGGATTCTAGTAACATTATAAGAAAAATGATAAACTTAACAATAGGATTCTATGGAATCAATATACTGCTAGGTGGCTTATATGTTGTTACTGCAGTTGATGGAGTATTTCTTGGATGGGTTTCTCTACTACATTTACTTGTAGGTGCTTGTGTTTTTCTAACTCTAGCCTCAACATATATGATAACTAACTTAGTTACATTTGGGAGGGAAGATGTCACAAGTTAAACCTTCTTTACTAAAAATTTATTGGATTTTAATGAAACCAAGAGTTGTTTTTTTATTGCAAGTAACTGCATTGTGTGGCATTTTTACCTACGATTTTAGAGAAGGATATAACTCTGGAAGAACCTACATAGATAGTATCATAACTTCTTTCGTTGTTTTGATAGGTGGAACTATGGCAAGTGGAGGATCTATGGCCGTAAATATGTGGTATGAAAGAGACATTGACCCATTAATGGAAAGAACTGAAAATAGACCTATACAATCTGGTTTAATTTCTCCAAATCATGCTTTAATTTTTGGAATTAGTATCTCAACTGGAGGAATACTTCTAGTAACTACAATGACTAATTTTACTGCCGGAATTTTAACTGCGTTAAGTGCCTTATTCTATACAATAATATACACAATGATCCTAAAGCGAAGAACTTCTCAGAATATTGTTATTGGAGGGTTAGCTGGTTCAACTCCACCTGCAATAGGATGGGCTGCCGCTTCAAATGAAATTGATGAGATACTGCCTTGGTTAATGGTCATGACTATTTTTCTATGGACGCCAGCTCATTTCTGGGCGCTAACTCTTTCCAAAAGACGGGACTATGGGGTGGCTGGTGTGCCTATGCTACCTGTAATTAAGGGTGAAGAAGTTACCAGAAAATATATTCTAGGATACTGTATAAGTCTTGTAATAAATTGCATAATAATAATACTATATGGAAACACTGGATTGCTATTTTTAACAACTGGACTAGGACTCTCAATATATTTTACTTATCTTTCTTATAATTTAATAAAAACTAAGTCTGAAAATGATGCATGGAAGTTATTTAAATTCTCAAATATATATCTTTTTGGACTCTTCATTTTCTTAGTAATAGATAACGTATAATTTAGGTGTAATCATAGCCAACTTTAATAATGGCATTCTATATCCAAAAGATAGTTTACTTTTAGAAGGAAGAAAATGTCGCTAATTCACGACCTAATTTACTTTGATAATCCGGCTCTCTGGGATAGTTTTGGAGGAACGAGCTCAGGTTATGGTGGATTAGTATGGCAAATGTTTATTTGGTCCGTTATAGTAGGTCTTTTAGTTATAGTCTGGCTAGTTTATACTTTAATTTATTTTAGGCATAAAGAAGGTGACCCTGAACCTAAAGATGCTCTAAAAGCTGGTGTTTTCCCACATGAAAGAGGAAACGTTAGAATTGAATTAGCATGGACAATTGCACCACTGATTCTAGTTGCTTGGTTAACTTTCCTTTCCCTGGCTCCATTGAATTATATGTGGGATGTACCTGATGTAGAAGAGACTGATTTGACTATTGAAGTTACTGCTGCAAGATTCTTTTGGGGTTTCAGCTATCCTAGTGATTATGATGTTCCTGAAGAATTTACTAAATGCGGAAGTTCTGTTGGAACAAATTGTATAGAAATTCCTGCTAACAGTATCGTTCGTTTCAATATAACTGCACAAGATGTGTTACATGCATTTTATTTACCTGAAATAGGGATTAAACAAGACGCAGTACCTGGATTAGATACAGTTGCGTGGTTAGATACAAGTGTTGTTGAACCGAGAGATGAGGCGTACGAAATTTATTGTACTGAATATTGTGGAGAACAACATTCTAGAATGCTGGCTAAAGTTTACATTACTGAGGTACAAAATGGATAGGGCAAAATTATTAAGCTTTGGAATTATTGTTACCATTATTTTTGCTTTAAGTGCTATTCCAACTGGAGAAACCTCGCCAAATGGGATAGATCCTTCGATAAGTTCTCTGGTAGAAGCTAATGGATGTAGCTGCCATAATGTTGGAGATGCACAAAGTCCCAACTCAAATGTTATACTTAATCTAACAATGCCTAATAATTTCACCGCTGGTGAAACCTATACTCTAACTTTGAATATAACTGGAGGGCCTAATGATATTGCTCCTATGGTTGAAGGTCCAAATATGGGTGGATTTATGCTAAAAGCATCTACCGGAACTTTAACACCTATAGATGGTAATGTCTGGAAGCCTGAAGATTCAAGTTATCTAACGCATACTGGAGGGGCTGCTGGTCAAGATGGTGATGGAAATAATTTAAGAGAATGGAAATTTAACTGGACTGCACCTGAAAGTGATACTGTAGTTGCTGAATTCATGGTTTATGGAAATTCTGTTAATGGAAATGCTAAAGATCCTTCTGATAATAACGGAAACAGTGGAGATTATTGGAACTCTGGAACTTTCTTACTGGCTGGTAAAAATGCTCAAATTACAGATGCTGGAGGGCATGGTGAACTTTCCGGACCTCAAAAAATGTTTTATGCTTTTGGAATTGTATTTATCACTCTAGGAGTTGTTGTTGTTGGCTACAGAATGGTCGATAAAGAAGAATCTTTTGAAGAAGTGATGAAAAACTATTGGAAATGGATTTATCCCTGGCTCACTACTACAGATCACAAATACATTGGAACATTGTATATCGTAACTGGATTTGGATGGTTCTTCGTAGGAGGAATTCTTGGACTCATGATTAGATGGCAACTATTTGAACCTCGTCTTGATGGAGATTATCTCACCTATACTGAATATAATTCTACTTTCACAATGCATGGAACTACCATGATTTTCATGGCTGCGATGCCTATTATTTTTGGATTTGCTAATTATCTTATACCTTTACAAATAGGTGCAAGAGATTTAGCATTCCCTAGGATTAATGCACTGGGATATTGGCTTTTGCCAACTGGTGGTATTGTGCTTTACATGGGTTATTTTACAGGGGGTGCTGGAGATGTTGGGTGGACTGGATATACTCCTTACTCTTCTGGAGACTTTGCCACAAGACCCGGTACGGATTTCTGGGTTGCAGGCCAAATTATGCTTGGCGCTTCATCAACCTTAACTGCAGTTAATTTCTTAGTAACTATGCTCAGAATGAGAGCTCCAGGTGTTACTTTAATGAGAATGCCTTTATTCGCATGGTCAATACTAGTGACTGTTTTCCTATTGCTATTATCTATTCCTGTATTTACTGTAGCTTTGTTATTGCTAATGGCTGATCGTACTTTTGGAACTTTATATTTCTCTGGGCCTGAATCAGATCCGATACTTTGGCAGCATTTATTCTGGTACTTTGGACATCCTGAAGTTTACATTGTTATTTTACCTGCATTTGGAGTCTTATCTGAGATAATTTCTACTTTCTCAAGAAGACCTATTTTTGGATATACATCCATGGTTTATGCTATGGCTACAATTGGAATTATTTCATTTGTTGTGTATGGACACCATATGTTTACTACTGGTGCAGATCCTTTATTCCGTTTTATTGTTATGCTGACTACCATGTTAGTTGCTGTACCTACGGGAATAAAGATTTTCAATTGGCTAGCTACAATGACTGGAGGATCTATAGTCTTGAATACTCCTATGCTCTTTGCATTAGGTACTGTTATTACTTTTACAATCGGAGGCATTACTGGAATTATTCTAGCTTCAATTCCATTAGATATTGCCTTCCATGATACCTACTTTGTTGTGGCGCATTTCCACTACGTATTGATTGGAGGAACTATGTTTTCTTTCATAGCTGGTGTCTATTATTGGTATCCTAAAATGGTAGGCAAAATTATGGATGAAAGATTAGGACTTTTACACTTCGCTACTACATTTATATTTTTCAATGCTGCATTTTACCCAATGCATAATGTTGGAATTTCTGGAATGCCTCGAAGATATGCTACATATGATGAATCACTAACTGAATTAAATCAATTTATCACAATTTCAGCTATGCTCTTTGGACTTGTCCAACTAATATTTGTCTACAATGTAATATATTCGTATAAATATGGAAAAGAAGCCGGAGATAATCCATGGAATGGATGGTCTTTAGAATGGGCTACATCTTCTCCGCCGCCAGAAAATAGTTTTGTAGAAATTCCTACGTTAATTACTGCAGAGGAGGCTGAAAGAAATGAGTGATGATCACGAGCATCATGCTCATATTGAAACGCCCGCTCCTTTCCTTTTCTGTATAGCAACTGCCATCATGTTTATAGGATTGGTAATGGCTACTGCAGGTGGTGAAGACAAAACAGGAGATGCCGGTTATTGGTTTGTTTTCATTATAGGAATCATGGGTATGTTTACTGCATTTTTTATGTGGATTCAAGATTATTGGGATCAAGACAGTGAAGAAGATGAACATATTGAAACATATCATAGTTTTTGGGCTACTATTTCAACAAGAAAATTCGGAATGTGGATTTTCTTATTGACTGAAGTAATGGTTTTCAGTACTCTATTAAGCGCATATATGAGATACCGTGCTGCTGTTCCTGATTATTCACCAGATATAGATTGTGGTTTACAATTTGAAGATTGTTGGGTACCTGCTGCAGATGTTATTCGAAGTCACTTGATTTTTGGTGTAATTAACACATTTGCCCTTCTTTTAAGCAGCCTAACTGTTGTTTTAGCACTATATGCAGCTAAGAACAACGATCCAAAAGCTACCACTAGATACCTAATTGTTACTTTTGTCTTGGGTACAATGTTCTTAGTTCTAAAATTGTGGGAATGGAATGAAATGAAGAATTATAATTTCTGGGATGAAGCACATAATGGATGTGATATTAGAGATGGGCAAAATATTCCCGATCATTGTATTGCTCCAAAGTATTCTGATGGTTTTTGGTTAGATACGAGTATTGAAGGTAGTACTTTCTATATTACTACTGGAACGCATGGTGCTCACGTTTTTATCGGATTAATTGCAATATTATACTTAATTGCAAAAGCAAACAAAGATGCTTATAATGAAGAATACCATGAAACTATTGAGTTATTCGGACTGTATTGGCATTACGTCGATTTAGTATGGGTTTTTGTATTCCCATTTTTCTATTTATATTGAGGTTAAAAAATGAGTAAAGAAAAGTATGACAAAAATAAGGAAGCTCTTGAATTGTCTAATGGCAATGAACCTCTAGTTAAATTTTCTGAATTAACTGGAATTCAGAGTAAACTTACTAATTATATTTTTGATTCTTGCAGTAAAGATTCTAATGGAATTAGTGAAAAACTTACCATTAAGGAATTATGTGATGTTGCAAATACTAGTGCACCATCTGTCAAGAAGAGTATACTGAGGCTAAGAGACAAAAATATTCTATTCAAAGGCGAATACAAAGATGGGCGTGGAGGATGGACGCAATATGTCCTAAGTAGAAAAGTTTTCGACGATATGAAGGAATTACTTACTGTAGACAATAGTGCTGAAAGCAGTGGAAATAAAACTGTAGACGATGCTAAAAAAGAGACTCCAGATGAGTCAAATGAAAAAGCTACTGCAAAAACTGCAGAAGAAACTGTAGACAACACTGCCAAAACTTCAACTAATGAAAAGAAAACTAAAGCGAAAGACCATCATGATGAACACCATGACCATTCTTTCCCAGATTGGGTGACTTTTGGCCATACTGATAATCCAATAGATGCTTTTGTCAAAATATTTGCATGGCTTGTTTTTTGGACTATATTAGAAGTATTAGCTATCGTACAAGAGTTTGATTCATTTATATTGAATATGATTATTTTATTTGGTATTGCAGTTATCAAATGCTGGTTTATTTGCTCATTCTTTATGCATATGAAATGGGATCCGCCTCTTGTAAATTATACTGCTTCAGTACCATTATTTTTCCTACTTGTTTTATTCTTAGCTATAGGACTAACAACACCTGGTGCTGTTGATGATTTAGCTACCATTTGTGGATTTTAAATCTGAGCGTAAATAAACAAACCAAACATATTCAAGAGAAAATAAGAAACTAAAACTGCTGCACCTTCGTAATCTTTAGACAGTCTTTGACCAAGCATTAAAATGCAAAGTGAAATACCTGCCAGAATTAACCCTATTATTCCATAAGAGACTTCATCATAAAATAAAACCATAAATGCTCCAAAGAAAGATAATAGACCAGATAGTACTTCAAAAATAGTCACTTGAATTAAACCAAATGTTGAAGTGCTTGCTAATGGGGTTTTAGCAAATTTCTCAGTTATAAAGTTTAATTCTCCCTCCCAATTTAGTATTTTATCAAAACCTGATTGTGTCATAACTATTCCAAGAAATATAGATATGAAAGAAGCTATAATCTCAAAAAAAGTAAATTGGTAATCAAAAAAAATCAAACTATCTTCACCAAAACCGAGTAGTGTCATAGTAGTGAATGTGAATAAGGGTATTTGGGTTTAACTAATATTAAAGAAGCAATTGAACATCATGATAAACTGAAGCGTAGGTCCATTCAATACCTCTCCAAACTACTCTTACATTACCTTCCTTATCTATAATATATAATTTGTTTGAATGGCTAACTCCATAAGTTTTTACTTCATCTATAATATCATTCTCATATTCATATCCTAGCAAATCGGAGATAATTGCTATCATATCTGTATCTAAAACATGTCCTTGATTCCAGTGTCCAAAGTAATCTATTATTTCAATCATTTGTGTGGTAGCATTAATTGGTGATGATCTATTATCTATTTTTTCTGCTAATTCATCATAAGATTTTTTACCTGAGAAAATATCAATAACTTGAGGTGGGCCTGAGGATAAATTGCCTTCTAATAAAACCCAACTAGGATATGAATTAAGGCCAAAAGCTCTCATCATATCATATTGATCATCATACAAATAAGGCCAAGAAACATTATGTTCTGCTGCAAAATCAGTAATTGTAGACATATTATCTTCATTACCTCCACCTAATGTATAGCCACCAACTGAGATTATATCTACTTCATCCGAATATTCTGTATGAAAATCTTTCAACGCAGGAATTTGTGAATTACAATGTGAACAATCTGTATGGAAAAACTCCAATAGTGTTAGATTATTGTTGTAAAATTGATTAGATTTATAGGTCATATTATCTGTACCAGTTAAAGTCCAACTTGAAGGAAAACGTTGTGAAATAAGAGCCTCAATAGCTTGGAGCGCAAAATCCTCGCTTAACATTCCATTTGCTTCATTTAATGCTTCTAATGCTGAAATAATATCATATTCAAGACTTCCTTGTTCAAATGAAAGATTTAATGTATTATAATTAGGATCTGCAATACAAGTATCTTTACCAAAATAAGTATCATTTGAATCTTGCATAAAGCCAGGATTACAATGGCATCCGTCATATCCTTCCATATAATGTCCATTACCTGAACAAGCTTCCTCATCAATGTCAACATATACTCTATAATCTGCCCAAACTGAAACCATATCTCCAAATGAATCATTAGATACTGATGTTAAAAACTTCCAATCTGCATTATTATTAGCTGCAAATGTCGCCAATCTTTCAGGAGTATCTCTAGTTGGATCAACTGTTATTGAAATAAACTCTACAGATTCACCATAATCTGTTTCTAATTCCTCAGATAATTTCCTTAATTGATAAGTTAATGCAGGACATATATCTGGACAATGCGTATACAAAAATGAAACTACCACAATTTTACCTTCAAACATTGTGAAATTGACTGAATTTCCATTTTGATCTACTAGTGAAAAATCCGGTGCTTTACCTGATGGACATATCTCTTCAGAAACATCTTCACAATCCTCTCCCCAAAATTTATTTGAATCACTAGAATTAGTTAATGCATCAAGACAACCTGTTGTAAATAAAAAAATACAAACGGCAAATGCAATAAATGCTCTGAACTTCATCGAAACCACTGCATATTGAAACTTATATAAAATTTACACTAAATATATTTGTCAATTTGTGCAGATAATTGGGCTTCAGTCATTTTACCTGAATGGCTGTATACTATTTCACCATTTTTAACCAAGACCATAGAAGGATATGAACTAAAACCATAATCTCTCATTAACTCTCCTGAAGAATCAAATAAATGAGGCCATTGTGAACCATATTCTGTTTTAAAATTAGCAATATTTGTAGCTGAGTCTTGACCACTACCTAGTTTATATCCACCTATTGAAAACATATGAAAAGAAGAAACATAGTCTGGACTTTCTTCATTCATATATTTCTCATAAATATCATTTAAAATTGGTTCTTGTTCTTGACAGTGACCGCATTTTGTATTAAAAAATTCTACAAAAGTCAAACCATCATTATAATAATCATCAGATGAAAACATTTCTCCTGTTTGTGGATCTTCTAATTCCCATTCTTCTGCTTTAGGATCTCCAAGTTCATAAAAGAAGGCGAAATACACGCCTAATCCTACTACTAATATAACTACTAATGGAAGACCGTATGTCCATAATGCATCACTAGCTGAATCACGCCTAGCCTGCATTTTTTCCTGGAATTCTCTAGAAGATTTTTTTTCTAATTTACGTTTTCTCTTGGATGCCATTTTTATTAATTAACTCCTTTACTTCATGTCCGTATTCAGTTATGCAGAAAAAAGTTGCTGCCAATGTTAATCCAAAAGCAATCAAACAAAAAGGACACCATTCATGAATGATAAAAGCCTCTGCATAAGTAAGATATAAACCAAAAATAACTCCTATAAATCCTGTAATAGGTAGCAATATTTTATTATAATATGTTCGCTCTAAATCCATATTTAGATATCGGTCTAAAGATAAAATTATTAACATTAAAAAACCAAGAACTCCAAGCCAAGCTACCGGTATTCCTAAAAGTTTTGCTTGATCACTAGCTAAAACAACTCCACAATCAAGGCCTGGAAGATCTTGTGTAGGGCAGCCACCTCCTGCTGAAACTAAATGATGTAAATATGAAAGATAAACTGCATCTATTAATCCAAGAAATGAGATAAAAATTACTCGTGTCAATGTCCTATCCTCAGATTCTATACTCATTATTTTATGATTATAATTATGTATAAATAACTTAACTATAACAAAGACATTTATTAGAGGGCTCGATTGGGTGCCTGTTGATATATTATGCACGGACCGGCCGAAGGAGTAAGTGAAGAGACAGACGAAGCAAATTCCGCTGTAAAAATCGTTGGTGGAAACGTTTTTGTAGAATTAGACCCGGACCATCCTGGGTTTAAGGATGAAGGTTACAGAGATCGAAGAAATGAAATTGCAAAAATAGCTCTTGAATGGAATGAAATGACTATGGAGGAAAGGAGAGCTAAGGAAATACCTCATGCACCTTATTCAGAAGGAGAAGACGCAGTTTGGGCAGCCATTATGGAAAGAATTACACCTGTTCATGAAAAATACGCTTGTAAGCAATATTTAGAGAATGCAAAAAAATTAGGCCTTCCTAATGATAGAATTCCGCAATTACAAGAAGTCAGTGAAAGATTAGAAGAAATGACTGGATTTAGACAGGAACCTGTTGGTGGATTAGTACATCCAAAAACATTCCATACTGCTCTTGCAAACAAGGTATTCCTCTCAACACAATATATTAGGCATTCTTCTAGACCATTTTACACTCCTGAACCAGATGTAGTGCATGAACTTGTTGGACACACTGCAATGCTAGGAGTGCCTGAGTGGGCTGAATTAAACATACTATTTGGAGAAGCTGATATGAGAACCGAAAAAGAAGCTGCGATTAATCGATTAGGATCTGTGTATTGGTATGTTCTAGAATTTGGTGCTTGTAGAGAAAATGGTGAAGTAAAGGCCGTAGGTCCTGGATTGCTCTCTTCATTTGGAGAAATGGAGCATGCGTGTGCCTCCGGTGAAGTTGAATATAGAAAACCTAACTTTGAGGAAATGGAAACTCTCCCATATGATGTTACAAAATATCAGCCTATCTTGTACATTTGGGATTCTTTTGAGGAAATGTATGAAAAAACAAAAGAATTTGTAACTAATTGGGGAACTGACAACGATCCAAGAAAAGATTTACATCAATAAATTAATCTTTTTTGTAAGCATATTCTTTTAACTTTTCTAAAGTTACCATCTCTAAAGCAGACTCGTGTGTAGCTTCAAGAATAACAAAAGGCGCCATCCCTGAATCATATGCCTCTACCCATCTAGATAAACATAAACACCATTTATCACCTTCTTTTAATCCTGAAAAACCTGGACCTGGAGAACTTAAATCATTACCTGCGCCTTTAGAAAAGGCTAAGAAAACATCGGTCATTACTGCACAAACTACATGTCTTCCATAATCTCTATTATCTGTATTACAGCATCCATCACGAAACCAACCTGTCATTGGATCTGTAGAGCAAGATTCAAGCTTTCCTCCTAAAACATTAATTGATTCTTCCATCTCTTTTCACCATTAATAGTAATTACATTCAAGCCAAGACTCTGAAGAGATTTAATAGTTACTGTATACTAAACTAGTATAAACTAGCTAAAAATACGTACATTGTGAGACTAGCAATTATTGTTTTAGTATTGATGCTTTTTGTTCCTACTGGCATCTCTGAACCTAGCCCTATGGAGCAGTCTTATGAAGGAAATCCAATCATTGTAATTAATTTAACATATGAGGCTGGAATTGGAGGTGGAAATGATATCCAAGGAGATATTGTAATCGAATTGTTTCTTAATTGGGCTCCAATTACTGTAACAAATTTTGTGGGATTGGTGAATGAATCTTTCTATGATGGTATTTTCTTTCACAGAGTGATTGATGATTTTGTTATTCAGACTGGCGATCCATCTTGTACTGCAGTAGGTGTATATCCTGCAAGTGACCCAACATGTGGAAGCAATGGTTCTGGTGAAACTATACCTTTTGAAGCTAATGCAAATCTTACACATATAAACGGTGCAGTTGGAATGGCAAGAAGTGTAGAACCAGATTCTGCTTCAAGTCAGTTTTACATTTGTGATGGTCCTCAGCATGGATTAGACAATGGAAACAGATCTCAGGAAGATGACCCTGGTTATGCAGTATTTGGTGTTGTAAGAGAAGGCATGACTTTGGTACAAGCTGCTGCACAAGTTCCAACATCAAATGATCCTCTGAATAGACCCATTTACGAATTACACATAAACTCTATAACACTGAAAGGATTTGTTACTGCAGAAATTGAAGAAGAAAAAAATAATAATATTCCAAATATTAATTTTAGTCTTTCAATATTATCTATAGGGCTGTTAGCAATACTACGTAGAAATTAAATATGGATTCAATAATTTTTCAAGGAAATGTAATTGGAATGCTTGCATACATAGTTACTGCAATGCTTCTTTTTTCTTGGATAATAAAAGATATTGAAGAAAAATTAATAGAAAGGAAATTGTATGTTGCTTGCGGATTGGGTGTTGTACTTGGGACTGGCTCAGATATAATTATGATATTAGGTGGAATAAATGGTTACAGTGAAAATACAGGATATGCATCAAAGATTCTAGTTTCTCCTATTATTCTCTTTATTTTTCTATTCATAGGCGTTAACAGAAAAACCTTTAAGGAAGATATTGGAGCTTCGTATTATTCTGCCGGATTAGGGCTTTTTTACGGAGGAGCTAGTGAATTTTGGAAACTACTAGTAGCTGAGGAAGTTCATGAATTATCTGTTTTTGATTATTTTATAATCTCTGCATTTGGATTCTCAACTGTATTATTTTTGGGTGGGGCTGCAATGTGGATTTCTTATGGTATAAGAAAAGGCGAAGGCGCTAGAGTTGCAATGAGATTTAGTATTCTATACTTAATTCTTGCATTTCTGAATGCACTTGCACTTGAGGAAATACATTATGATATCTATAAAACAATAATCGTTCCAATCGTATCATTATTAGGCTTTTTTGTAATATCTGTAGCTGTATTTCATCAAGCTAAATTGAAATTACCTCTTATTTCCAAAAAAGCAAAGAAATCACTAAAAACCTAGTCTTAACTTACAGTATATATGGAACAACGGGTTTTTGCAGGAATTACCATAGCAATTCTGCTTTTGTCATCAATATTATTATATTTTAATGATGAAGGAACTGAGGATGAAGAGTATTATATGGGTAGCAACGGTCTTGTTCCTGTCTGGGAAAGGGGCAATCAGCCATTTAACACAACAGGATCCTATAGTTATACTCTAGTGAAAGGAGGGTATGAAATCACAGGACCTAACAGTATATTTGTTGATGTTGATTTGCCTACTGATGAAGGTGGATGCGTAATATCAAATGATTGTGAGATTCATATGGGTCTTTGGCTTCCTGATGTTCCAAATGGAACTAAAATTCCTGTAATTGCCGATATTGGACCATATTATGATGATGGAGATGTGGATGCGCTAACACCAGCAAATAGACTTGGGGAATTCCTAATTGAAAATTTTGTACCTTATGGGTATGCTGTTGCCCAAGTATCTGTTTTTGGAACTGGAGAATCTAACCATTGTATGGATTTTATGGGAACTAGTGAACAATTAGGAATAGACCATGCTGTGACATGGCTTGGATCACAGGAATGGAGTAATGGAAATGTCGGCATTATTGGGAAATCATACGATGGAAGCACTCCATGGCAAGCTGCAATGTTTGGAAACCCCTATCTTAAAACAATAATCCCTATTTCTGGATTAATTGGTGTTCATGACTTAATGTGGCGCAATGGTTCTATGGAAGCTAGAGGATTAGCTATGCATAACGGTGTGTATGGATCATTTGGATGGGATGGAGATAGTGATGATTGGCAAACAATGTGCCAGGGTTACATTGAAGGATATGCAAATGGGCCTGCTGCATATTTAGCCGGTAATGAAGTAAACTATGCTGGAAACACTTACTGGTCTGATAGGCATTTTCTAGAAAGAACATTACAAAATTATAATGGGTCTATTTACTTTATTCATGGAATGCAGGATTGGAATGTAGATCCACACATGGCTTTTCCAACTTACAATACATTATTAGATAATGGTTATGAAGTGAAAGGGCTTTTTGGACAGTGGGGGCATCATTATCCTGATAGGCCGGGAGATCAAAATTCAATGCCTTCTGGTGAAGGTGCAGAGGCATTTCCTTATTCTGTAAGATATGATTGGGCACAAGATCTTCTTGAATGGTTTGATTATTATCTAAATAATGGAAACCTAAAACCATCCCTACATGTAGAAATGCAAGATAACTTAGGAGGATGGAGAATTGAAGAATCATGGCCTACAAATGATGTAGAATTATTGAAATTACCTATAGGTGAAGGATTGACTGTAACGTCTGGAAATGGACTCATTGGCTCTGGCACTACATTGACTCTGAGAAGTGAAATTTTTGAAAATGAAACAAGAATTTCTGGGATGCCAACATTCCATGTAGATGTTACAATACCTCCTACACAAACATCAGGACATTTGTTTATTGAATTATCTATTGCTGACGGTATTCACCTAGGTCATGGAGTTATGGATTTGAGATACCATGCCGGAGGGAGAGATTGTGCTCAACCTTGTCTTGTAATCGGAACTGTGAATGCTAAAATGCAATTATTTGCAATGGATGTCGTAGTTCCTGCTGGATCTGCTATTGAATTAACTATTTCACAAACTGACAGAGATTACATTCCATCTCCTGTTAGTAGTGGAACTGTGACTATTGGAACCAATGCGAATAGTATTCTATCTCTCCCAATAATAGAGAGAAGTGAGGATGATTTGTTTATGCCGCCAATCTGGTATGATGAAGAAATATAAATTAATCTGAATTACGTGATTCTATTTCTTCAAGTAATTTTTTAGTTTCATCATCTTCTTCTATCGGTTCGTTAGCTTCGACATTTATAGTTTCATCAATACTCTTAGTAGCATTTTGTAAAATCTTACTTTCATCGAAAAAATGTACGTCTCTTTGAGGGAAGGCAATAACTATTTTTTCCTGTCTTAATTTTTCAAAAACCTGATGATGTAAATCAGAATTTATTTGCCTTATCTTAATTACATTTTTTATCCATGCAACTAGGGCAAAATTCAAAGTAGAATCTCCAAAGTTCTGGAAGCGAACCAAGGGTTTTCTTGTAGGATCATCTTGCTCTATGTCTGCATTATTCTTTGCGACTTCTAACAAAGCAGCTTCAACTTCATCTGGATTTGAATCGTAGGATACTCCTACTTCAATCCTCAAACGATAATACCTATCTGGTTTTGTTAAATTCAAAATATTCTGATTAGCAAGCGCATTATTTGGAATTATAATTATTACGTGATTGATAATATCATAAATTTTTGTAGAGCGAAGACCTATTTCTCTGATTAAGCAATAAGTATCATTAAAATAAATCATATCTCCAGTTTTGAATCCTTGATCAAGTAATAGAAGAATCCCTGAGAAAAAATTACTGAGTGTATCTTGTGCAGCTAATGCAATAACCAAACCAACAACGCCTACACCTGCAACAAGAACGCCAAATTCAACATTGAATGTTGATAAGAAATTTGTAATTCCAAAAACTATTATCAAGATTGATCCAAGAATGTCCAATAATGGCCCATACTGTGTATCTGATTTGTTGCCTACATTTATCCAATCAGACATTAACGGAACCATATAATTGCTATAAACACGTAAAACAAAAACCGTCATAAAAATTACAAAACAGCCATCTGCAATCTTTGTTAGAACTAGAACATATTCTCCAAAATCAGGATTTGTTTTTGCCATCTCTGTGAAGAAAAATGATAAACTCCATGTGATTATTAACCAAAAAACTACATTTGTAGGGTCCCATTCCCATTTGCTTAAACCCCTAAAATAAAGTACTATCGGAATTATAAATACAAGTGTGAGAAAAATAACAAAAAGCATCATTATTAATATCCAAATAGCCTCATTTGTAAAAATAATAAAATCTTCTCCTGTTTGTCTATTTGTTATTGAATAATATGGATTTGGAACTATTCTATCTATTGTAGGATACATTACAACCATTGAAAAAAATGATAGAAAAAAACCGAAAACTCGAACGAAAGGAAAATCTTGTCTAAGGCCAAATACCTTATTTGCAGAAGTACTCACAAATCTACACTTAAAAATACATTTATAAATTAATTAGGTGAAACAGTATATAGCTCCCTATTATTGCATACAAAATGAGTGCTGTGTTAAAAGACAACGATGTCATTAATGCCATAAAAGGAATGGATGGATGGAATTATGATGATGTTTATAGATGCATAAGAAAAGAATTTGATTTTGATACTTTTGAAGCTGCAGCTACTTTTGTGCAGCATGTCGCTAGCATAGCTAATGAAATGGGACATTATCCTGAAATTTTAATTTACAAAAAAGGTAGCGTTAGAATTACTGCAACAACGCATGATGAGGGCGGAATAACTGATAATGATGTAGCCCTTATAGAAAGTGTAGAAATACTAGTTAGTTAAACTTTTTTTAACTAAAAAAAATTAAGATATTGTTAATTCTTTGACAAGATACTCATCCGAATGTTTATCAATATATTCAATTAAATCTGAGACGTGTGGAGATTCTAGCAAAATTTCATTTGACTCATGGTCTATAATTCGAAATGGCATCTAATACACACTACACTAATTTATATATAATTTACTAATAGAAATAAGCCTTTATTGGGCCTTTTTAATGGCATTTAGTGAAACAATATCTTGACTTAGTTAGCGAAGTATTGAAACGAGGGACTAGAAAAGAAAATAGAACTGGAGTTGATACTATTTCTGCATTTAATATTAACTATTCTATCGATTTGAACGAAGGGTTTCCTCTACTTACTACAAAGGAAATTTCATGGAAAAATATAGTTGTCGAAAACTTGTGGTTTTTATCTGGAGAATTGCATATAGGCTTACTAAAAAAGCACGGCTGTAAATTTTGGGATCATTGGGCTGATGAAGACGGATTTGTACCTAGTGCTTACGGGAATTTTTGGAGAAAATTTCCTGTACACGGAAATGATGAATATAATGATCAAGTAAAGTATGTTTTAGAAACACTAAAGAAAAATCCCAACAGCCGTAGAATGGTGATTAGTGCTTGGGCTCCAGGAAATGCTCAAAACAGTGGTTTACCTCCTTGCCATCTTTTATTTATTTTCAATGTTCAATATGATCAAAACGGAGAACCTCGATTATGTGTGCATCTTACACAACGAAGCTGTGATGTGGCCTTGGGAGTTCCATATAACATTGCAGGATATTCATTCTTACTACATCTTTTTGCTCATTTATCTGGTATGAAGGTCGGAACTTTTGGTCATACTTTAGTTGATGCTCATATATATACAAAAAAAGCTGATGGAAGTATGGAAGAATATGATCATATTCCAGGGCTAATCAAACAATCAAAAAGAAAAATTAAATCTTTACCTGAACTTAAAATTGATTCAAGTATTAAAACTTTAGAAGACGTTATGAATCTATTAGATAAAGATACTGAAACCATAATGTCTAAATTTAAACTAAAAAATTATAATCCAGAACCATTTATTCCTTTCAGAGTTGCTGTATGAAAGGAATATTGGTAGCTACCTCACCTGAAGGAATTATTGGAAAAGACAATACCATTCCTTGGCACTATTCTGAAGACTTAAAGAGATTCAAGAGACTTACCATTGGAAAAACTGTTATCATGGGGAGAAATACTTGGGAATCATTACCAATAAAGCCTTTACCTGAAAGAAGAAATATAATTATTACAAGAAGTTTAATAGAAAATATGGAATGTTTCAAAAGTATTAACGAAGCTTTGAAAACATGTGAAGGTGATATTTGGTTTATAGGAGGTGCTGGAATTTATGAAGAAGCTATGGATTTAGCTGATTGTATTGACATGACATTAGTGCCTGATAGCGTGAGTGGAAAAAATTGTATTTACTTTCCAGAAATAGGAAACGAGTGGAAAGAAAGTAATGAAAAACCATTAGAAAAAGGCTCAATATTAATGCATAAAATTTACACCCGAAGGGTGTAACACACCTTTATATCTATACGGCCTAGGCAACTACGGAGCAAAAATGTCTCGTAAAATAACTGCTTTACTGCTAGCCATGCTGATGTTACCTTTGTCAGCTATGAATACATTAGCTGATGAAAATGATCCTGATTTATCTATAAATGAAATAAGTTTTAGTGATGATTCGCCTACTGGTGGAGATGAAATAACTATCACTGCTGAAATAGCTAATGATGGAGGGACAAGCGGATTAATTAGTGTTACAACAAATGTAAGTTTTTATTCTGATTCTACATTTATTGGTAAAGAAACAATAACCATTCCAGGCAGCGATACTGCAGATGCTGAAATTGATTGGACTGCTGTTGGAGGCACTCATACAATCAAAGTAATTGTTGATGAAGAAGAACAAATTACGGAATCTAATGAGGACAACAATGAAGAAACTGAAAGTATAACTGTTGCTTATCCTCCTATTTTACTTTTAGATGATGACAATAGTGGAAATAATGGAGGCGTGCGAACTGAAACTGATCGATATTACGTTGATGCTCTTGATAATCTCACCAACCCTATTGCTTATGATATTATTAGAGTAAATAGTAGTGCTGATGCTCCAGATATAGATACGCTATCTGAATATCAATTAATTATCTGGGCTTGTGGAACTGATTATCAAAGTGGAGATACTGACGTAACTTTTACTGATAATGATAAAACAAATGTGGCTGAATATTTAGAAGGTGGAGGGGCTATGTGGGTCATTGGTATGGATATTCTATATGATTTTGATACTGCGGATGGAGAGCGTAGTAGTGGAGATTTTGAATATGACTATCTTGGAGTTAGCTATGCAGATAATGATAGAGCCACTCCTGCTATTGTTTATGGAGTAGATGATGATCCTATTACTGATGGAGTCGAATATGATGCTNATGCTATAAGTTCAGACTTTGCGGACGATATTAATCCTAGAAGTGGNTTTGAAAAAATTCTCAGCTCAAATGGAGATTACAATATCTCATCAATAAGAACTGAAGATGAATTCAAATTAGTNTTTATGACNATNGANTTTAGTTCAATTACAAATAGTGATGANAGAGATGAATTNATGGAAAATNTTGTTGAATATCTTGTTGAACAACTAGAAAATGATGTNAGTTTGAGTCGTTTNAATACTCCTAAAGATGAAGAAACTGTTGAACCTAATGTTGAAAATATTGTAAATGTAACTGTNAGAAACAGAGGAACNGAAGATCAAGAAGATGTTCAAGTAACATTAGAAATTACATGTTTAAATAATTCTTACACNTTNACAGATTCTGANACTATTGAGGANCTAGAATCTGGAACTGGAATGNATATCGAATTTGAATGGGACACTCCAGACGATGAGGATTATGTTTATGAAATAAAAAGTAAGGCTATTATTTCTGATGACGAAAAAGAGGACAATAATGAAAAAATTATCAAAGTAAATACGTATGTCACTTATGATTTGGAAGTGAAAGATGCACGTGTTACTCCAATGATTGCCGAGAAAGATGAGGAAAGAGAAATGAGTGTAATTGTAGCCAATAGTGGTGACGTTACTATGAATTCTGAAGTCAGTGGTAAAATTTACGATGGTGCTGGAAATGTTATTGATAATTTAGGAAATAAAGATGTCGAAGATTTGGCTCCAGGTGAAAGTTTGACACTTACCTGGGATTGGGAAACTGATGATTATGGAACTTTCTGGTTTGAAGCAAAAGTTATTGATGATGATGATGAAATTCCTGAAAATGATATTATCGATGCAATGATGAGAAGTGTCGATGTCGAATTTAGCGACGATATGGAAAGTGGACTTAATGGTTGGACTAATTACAAATCATTAAGCAATCCATGGCATTTGATTGATACTGAAGATGATAGTAATCGTGAAGCTTCTAGNCCTACTCACGCAATGTGGGTTGGAGACGAATCTAAAGGCGACGGAGAATACGATAATAATTGGGATTTTTCAGTTTACACAAGTGAAGAAGTTGAACTAGGATCTAATTCTCAATTATCTGTAGATATTTGGTATAGCACTGAATTTAGTTGGGATGGTGGTAATGTACAAATTACTACTGATGACGGAGAAACTTGGGAAGTAATCAATCCAGACGGNGGATACCCTGATAATGCAGTTGTAGGACTTGATAATGAACCTGGCTATACNGGAACTTCTGGTGAAGGCGAAGAGGTGACTTGGGAAACTGCAACATTTAGTCTTNCAAATTATTCTAGTGATGATGTAAGATTCAAATTCCGATTTGGAACTGATTCAAGTGTCGAAGCCTATGAAGGTTGGTACATTGACAATGTTGAAGTAACTAGTGGAATGGAAACTAATTTTGAAGATGACTTTGAAGATGGGGACGGCGATTGGGTTGCTGATATTGTTGAAAGTGAATGGAATTATTACAGCAACAAATCCTATTCCAATGATTATTCATGGTACTTAGGGAATCCCGATACTGAAACTTATAGTGCTTCACTAAATGATTCACTAGAATCTCCTACTTTTGATATAGGGGAAGGTTCTGAGAAATATGTTTCTGCAATGGTCTGGTTTGCCATTGATGGGCCATATGATATTGTCAATTTAGAAATTAATCAATCTGGTGAATGGGAAACTCTGGAAGTTTTCCCTGGCGATGAAGGTGATTATTCAAGTGATTATGATGGAGCTGATGAAAATGGATGGCTCTACGTTGAAAGTGATGTGAGTGAATATGAAGGAGATGTTTCATTCAGATTCAGATTTGAATCAAATACATATACTCAATTAGAAGGATTGTATGTTGATAATTTTGCAGTCTATAGTTTACCACCTATACCAAATGATGTTGGAACTAAAGAATTGGATACGCCATCTACTGCTAAACCAGGACGGCCTGTAACCTTTACTTCTGAAATTTATAATTTTGGAACAAATGACCAAGAAGATTTTGATATTAGAGGCACTGTAACAAGAGATGATGGGACTGAAGTATACAATGAAACTCAAACTATTGATTCATTAGAATCAAAAACTAATTCTACTTTGGAATGGACTTGGGAAGGGGGGCCAGAAGGAACTTATACCATAAGAGTGGAAACTCTCCTAACTGGAGATGAAAGAGCTGGCAATAATCCAAAAGAAGAAAACATAGATATTGCTGAAAGTGGGTATAATGTTGCTTTAGCAGTACAAGAACAAGCAAAAGATGTTTTATCTGGTGAATCGGTAGCTTTCAATTTTACAGCGACAAATACGGGAGAAAATAGTGGATATTACGATATAACTGTAGAATCTGAACAAGATGATGATTGGAAAATTATCTCTCATGTAAGTACTATTTATCTTACTGCAGGATCAAGTCAAGACTTTACCGTAGTCGTTATTGCTCCTACTCTTGAACCAAGTGGTAATGAGCATGGATTTACTGTAACTGTGACAAGTAGAGATGATCCGGAAACTGAGGATAGTAGCGACATCTCTGCAACACCATTTTATCATTCACAAGAGGGTGGAGATAAAGTACTCTTAATTGATGCAAACTTTGGTAAAAATAATGGATATAATAATTATTACGATGTTGATGAAATTGATAAACGATTAAAAATTACATTACAAGAATATTTCACAGATGGCGAAAGCCGAGGATATGATGTTTACACTATTCCTTATGACAGTGAACTCGGCTCATTTGGTGAATTAGGACCTTATCCTACACTAGAGTTAATGAGTAATTACGATGTAGTTATATGGACTCAAGGAGACCATAATCAAAGAAATATCACTAATTGGGAAGAATGTATTGGTAACTATTTAGATAATGGTGGAAACATGTGGATAATGGGGCAACAATTTTTGTCTGCTCTAAATGGAAGTGACGGGCCTAGAGAATCTGGGGACTTTGAATATGATTATTTTATGGTCGAATATGTACGAAATAGTGCTGGAACTCCAGATCCATTAATCGGAGTAGAAGATGATGAAATATTTGGTGATGCTGAATATGATATGGGAGATAATAGCATCTACTATTCAGATTATGCTGATTGGATAAGACCTAGGGAGGAAGCTATTGGTGCTTTCTATACAGATAGAAGCAATTGGTGGCATATAGTTGATACTGTTAATGATCCAAATAGAAAAGCAAACAGTCCTACACATTCTATGTGGATTGGAGATGAATCTAAAGAAGACGGAGAATACGGTAGCGGATGGGACTATTCAGTATACACTTCTGAGGAATATACTTTAGGAAATAATGCACAACTAGCATTCCAACATTATTATGATACAGAAAGTGAAAGTTATGCATATGATGGTGGAAATGTCCAAATATCAACAGATAGTGGAGATACTTGGGAAGTGATACAACCGAATGGTGGATATCCCGGTCAATCTGTCAGTGGATTAGATGGTGAACCTGGATATTATGGACAGTCTAGTGGATGGGTACAAGCTACATTCGATCTTTCTAACTTTTCTGGTGAAGAAATAAAACTAAAATGGAGATTTGGATCTGATGGTGTTATTGACAATTATGAAGGTTGGTACTTTGATGATGTTGAACTAACATCTAATGGCGGAACTACAAGCCATCTATCTGATGATATGGAAAGTGGAATGGATAATTGGGATGATGCTGCTCAAGTTTTCAATATGTCATTGCATTATCAAGGCGATTATAGACTAATTGTATCTCCTTTTACTTTCGGAAAAGTTAATACTTCAAATGACAGAGAAGATATGGTAGGAAGAGCTCTTGATTGGCTAAGGGCTGCAGCTGCAGCTGATGATGTTGGTGTCAAAGTACTGAAATTGGAAAATGATGCAAAAGAAAATTCAACTATTGAATTTTCAAGTATAATTAAAAACTATGGATCTGAAGATCAAGTTGCCATTAATGTCAAAGCTACTATTTTTGATTCTGAAGGAAATGAGATATGGGATGACAGTCAAACAATTTCAACTTTAGATTCTGGTGAAGAAGAAACATTGCAATGGGAATGGGAAAGTAATAATCCTGGTGAATATCTAATTATTGTTGAAACTACCAAAGACGATGAAAATCATAGAAATAATGATAAAGAAATTGATTTAGATGTAGAAATGATACATATTCCTGAGATTTCCACTTTTAATCAAGATAAAGAAGGTGAACCTGGAGCAAAATTAGAATTTAACCTTGTTCTAAAGAATGGAGCTTCTGGAACTGATACATTCTATCTTGATATGACTGGAACTGCTGAGAATTGGGGTTCCATGACAGACCAAATGGAACTCAAAAGTAATGAAAGTAAAGATATTGAATTACAAATTACAATACCTGATGATGCTGAATATGGCTTGTATGATTTAACTATAATTGTTACTGCTGGAGATATTACTGAAACTTTAGATTTAACTATAGATGTAACAGATGATCCCACAAACTATGAAGTAGAAATTGAAGTGAATCCAACAAATACTGAATCTGTAGCTGGGCAAGAAGTCGAATTTAGTGTTACTATTTACAATAAAGGAGATGAATCGGATACCTTTGATTTAGAAATACAAGGTGATGAACAATTATGGGTTGAATTTGAGGAAAACGGAATTACTATTGGAGCCGATGGTGAAGCTACTGTTAATGGAATTATAACTATTCCTGATGATCAAGAGGACGGTAATGTGTACATTGAACTAGTTGTTACATCAAGAGGTGATGAAACTGCTCAAGATGATAAAACAATTAGAGTAAATGTGGAAGAATTAGAAACTGGCGTAACTCTGAGGAGGGATGGTTCTGGATTAAGAACAATAGCACCTGGTGAATCTGACATTATTATGTTTAATGTATTAAGTGATGGTAACGGAAAACAGACTATAGAAGTAAGTGCACAAAGTGAAGCTGGAAATTGGGTTACTTTGGATCCTGCAACATTTGACTTAGATGTTGAAGAAAATAAAGTTTTGAGTGCTACTGTAAATGTTCCATTAGGTACTTCTGATGCAACTTATCGATTAGAAATACTCATTTTTGATGACAATGGAAACGAATTAGCAAAATCTATATCTAATATTGTAGTACAAACGCCAATTGAGGAAATCCAAGATGTTTCTCTTTGTTTCGCAGATTTAAGTAATCTATGTTTGGATTCAGCTAATTTTGAAATAAGTATTGAAGCATCAAAAATACAAACTGCTTCTACTGGATTTATTATTGAAAATAAAGGAACTGTTAATGTAGATGTTGCTCTTGAATTAATAATGCCCGATGGATCAAAAGATACAGACCTTTACTTTGATGAAAATAGTAAGGAATGGAGAGTAGCTATTTCGCCTTCTGACACTAAATTATATCCATTAAAAGTTGAAGCTGGAGAAAAGCTAGATTGGGGAGCATTGGCAGTTATCGCAAGAGAAGTTCTACCTGGAACATATACTTACACACTCAATATTTTATCTGCAACTGAATCTGCAAGTGGAGAATATGTATTTGAAGTGCTTGATCAAGTTACACTAACTGTTACTGTAGAAGGGGAAGTTGTCTCTGAAAATGATACTTCAGAAGAAGAAGAATCTTTACTTCCTGGGCCTTCATTTATCTCAGTAGTAGCTTTATTGGCTTTAATAGTTTACAGAAGAAAACATTAATCAAAATAATTATTTGAAATTAGTGTAGGCAAAAGCAAAAAATAAACTAAATATAAAGCAAATGCAAGAGGCCAGAGAGTAAGCCATAAAGCATATTCTAAATATCTAAAAATAATTGTAATTATTAAAACAATTAATCCAAAAAGAATTGGAAACTTAAATTGTTTTCTAGCTTTTGCATATGGTATTGTTGATGCAGTCAATAAGGACACTAAACCTATAACTAAAGGAATCATTGAGTTACTAAAATCATTAATTATAGAATATTTTATGGATATTACCACTATAAACATTGTCAATCCTGGAGAAGGTAAGCCTGAGAAATATTCATTATCTCCTTGATCGCCTATAGTGAAATTTGCTAACCTAATAATACTCAAAATGGCAATTAAAAGTGCTGAAGAAATTGCTATCATATTATCTATATTATATCTAAAATTAATATTAAAATCATCATCAATGATATCAAGTGCTGGACCTCTTTCTAAATTATAATATAATGAATATACTAAAATTGAGGGAGCTATGCCAAAACATATTGAATCTGAAATTGAATCTAAATATTTACCATAATTATGTTTAGTACCAAATTTACGTGCTAATGCACCATCCATTCCATCAATAATTGCACAAAAAGGTAGAATTAACATAGCTACAATGTAACTCTTCTCATTCCCATCTATCATGTATGTTATCGCTAAAAAACCTAATGATGCGCTGATTAATGTTGCCATATCTGCATATGAAATCAAAGTTAATGGCTTGAAGATTTGTTTTAATTTATTCATAATTCAATCCTCACTTTGAGTGGCTTGTAATTTTGACAACATACGCTTAGGAACCTCAAACAGCTTTTCAGTAACTGATAATGAAGACATAGGGGTATACTCTGCTACTTGTTGACCAGCTAGTACTCTATCGCCTTTTTTAACCAAAAGATTGATTCCTGCAGATTCAAATGATAAATCTACACGTGAACCAAAATGTATTAATCCTATTCTTTCTCCTTTAGAAACTTCAGCATTAGGTTTGACATAACTGACTATGCGTCTAACTAAAACTCCTGCTATCTGAATTAGTTTCATAGTCCCAATAGATGTTTCTATTTTAGTCATCAAACGCTCATTCTTATCCGAATCTTTAGAAAATGCTGGAAGATATCCTCCAGATTTATGTTTAATTGATATTATTCTTCCAGCTAGTGGTGAACGATTTACATGAACATTATGAACGTTCATAAAAATAGAGAGATAAACCATGCCTCTCTTAATTTCTGATCTTTGAACTAAGCCATCTGCTGGGCTAACAATGCCAGACTCAATTTTTCTCTCTGGATCTCTATAAAAACATAATAAAAATAGAGAAATTAATAACAATATTACGGATAAAATATACATATTTTCAAGAGGCAATGTAGAATTAAAACCCGGATTAACTTCAGCATATTCTTGTACAGAAGTTGCGAAAAAACCAAATGGAAACAAAACCAAACCTGCCACTAAAACATATACAACCTGAGAAGGCATTCCCTTAGCAAAAGGAAGGCCTCTCATTCCTTCTGGAGCTTTTCGAATAGGCAAATCAATTACTCCCAATATTGAATCTTGCATTTCTGGTAAAAAATGAAATACTGCTATTGCTAGAAAAATTAAAGCTATTAAACTACCTACTTTTCCTAAAATTCCATGTGCATAAAAGAAAGTCTCATCACCCCAAACATGTTCATATGTTAACCAAATTACAACTGCATTTCTTATTAAATTTAAAATATAAATGGCTGGAACTGTAGCAAGGAATGCATAAAATCTTCTATCTGCAGGAGCCTTTGTACAAATTACTCCGCCAACAAAAATTATCATACTTTGAAGTGCTGTACAAGCTAACACAATTGTAACTTGAACCGAATCGGGATTACGCCATTCATCACCTTCTATAGGTATTTGAACTTGCTGATTTTCTGATACTGGCCTATAATGTCTAGAACCTTCTCCGTAATCTAAAGAACCTAAAGAGGTTGGGATATCTAATGAATTTAATATCCATATTGATTGTTCTGCAACTACTTCAATTAGCCAACCTGAAAGAAGAGGAACTCTCTCTACGAAGAAGTAAATTCCTCCTGCCACAACAGTCATTGCAGCTAACCATCTAAGTGGTTCGTACTTAGAATTCCAACGTATACTCAAATATTCATGAATTGCTAAATAACCAAAAAATGGCATTGCTAATGCACAAATAAGTCCATTAAAAGGATCCTCAATTAGGATATAATGTTCCACTTGTATCCACCAAAAAAAACCAAGAAGTAACCAACCAACTATATTCAAATTATGGCCAATTCGAACTGGAAATTTCTTGCCAAAGAAAATATGTGGCTTACTTGAGAAAAAATAACCCAATGATAAAATAATTAAAGAACCGATAACAAGAATTTCTGCAATTATCGATAGATTTGTAGCCATTGTATTAACATTGCAACCGTTCTAGAAAAAACCTAAGGTCTTCTTTCTAACCATTTCTGAGCTTCAGAATATGATTCTAAACCTCCAATATCATACCAATTACCGCTAAATGAGACTGAATAAACTGGATTCTGATTGACATTCCAAGCTAAAAAATTGCCCATAGCATCTCTATCTCCTCCTTCGTCAATATATTTGAAAAAATTGATTATACCTTCTTCAGATAATAGCCAATAAGCAGTTGCTGCTAAGGTAGAGGGTGGAGAATTAGGTTTTTCGACAAAATCTACTATCCTATTATTCTCTAAATCAGCTATACCATATAATTTGGCTAACTCTAAATTTTCAACATCAAATAAACCTATTACATCCTTTTTAGATTCATTGTAAAGATGAACCATTTCTCTTAAATCAAAATCAGATAAATTGTCACCTCCTGCAATAAAAACTGGACCTTGCAAATTCTTCTTTTTGAATAACAGATTTAATGCCCCTAATGCTCCAAGCTTTTGATCTTCATTATCACTTTCCTCAATGAATAATTCAACATTATTTACCGTTACACTAGAATCTAAATACTCTTGAAACTGAGGGGCAAAAAAACTATTAACTGAGACTATAATCTGATCTAAATCTAAATTAGTTAAGGAATCAATAACATAAGAAAGCATGGGCCTTCCAGCCACATCTAGTAATTGTTTTGGTTTATTCTTAGTTAATGGCCACATTCTCTTAGCGAAGCCGCCTGCAAGAATTATTGCGTCCATTAAAGATCTATCTTGCCGCCAGACATTAATTGTTGCAATGCATCGTCTGCAGCAGATTCTAACTTTTTAGGATTATATAATTCATCTTTTATATTCTTTCTATGATCCTTAACTACTTTCCATCTTGCCTGCCTTTCTTCATTGGCCGTTTTTCTATGTAATTTCAAAGCTTCAAGCATTTCCATAGCTTTAGAATGTTGATTATCTGCTTTTTTACGAATATTAACAAATTCTTTATGTTTCTTGTCTGCCTCGGTAGATAAATGGGAGGCTTCTTTCATTAAGTTGCTAACTTTTTTATATATTTTCTTGTTGAGTTTAGCTAAATTTATAACTGCTCCATGTTCTTCATTAGCTTTAGAAAATTCAGAATCTATTTCTGCATCTAATTCAGAAACTTCTAAATTTAAATGCTCTTGAGTTGCAAGTTCACCTTCTTGTTCACCCAAACTTCGTCTTAATATTGATAACTTCTCCATAACTTCTCTTTCTTTAGAGATTGGCATTTCTGTTGTTTCTCGTCTTCTTTCTAAATTTAAAATTTCTGAATGAAGTGCTTGTACTGTATCTTTGAGAGATTTTCCACCTTTCTTATTTCCTCTCTTTTGTTGCTTAATTGAAATTAATTGTTTAGCTTTTTCTTGCGCTGTATTTCTTACCTTTTGATGTGCAGCCTTAGTAGAGGTATTAGATTTCATCTCATCTCTATGCTTCATGATTTCATCCATAATTTTACCTCTTTGATCATGTAAAGCATTTCTTTCGTCACGAAGTGTTCTAGCTTCATCATTAAAATTATTACGTTTAACTACACAACTTTGAAAACGTTCCTCTGCCAATTTAATTTCTGATTTTGGCTTTTTCTGTTGTCTAGATTTCTTTTGACTCATGGATGTAATATGTCTCTAGGAATTCGTAAACCTCGAGCATATGTTATAAAGTTGACGATTTATCTAATAGGCAAAAGGATTCAAAATTGAATATATTGATTCATCTACTGGACCTACATCTAATTGCATAGGTTCTTTTGTAAATTTTTCAACGACTTCCATGTATCTTGCAGATGCTTCAACTCGAATATCGTCTGTCAATTTAGGCGGTTTGCCATCTCCAGTGAATCCTTGATCTGAAAGCCATGTTCTAACATATTCTTTATCCAGTTTTCTAGGTTCTTCACCCTTCTCAAAACGAGATTCATAATCATCCTTCATCCAATATCTACTTGAATCTGGAGTATTGACTTCATCCATCAACATTATTTTTCCATTCGAAATTCCAAATTCATATTTTGTATCTACAAAAATCATTCCATGATCTGCAGCTCTAGAAACTCCTCTTTCATATAATCTCATTGAAATACGTGCTAATTCTTTGTATAATCCTGGATCTATCGCTCCTCTTTTGTATAATTCAGATGGAGGGACTGATTCATCATGTTCACCTTGCGCTGCCTTAGTTGATGGTGTGATTATTGCTTCAGGAAATTTTTCATTTTTCCTCATACCATCTGGTAGCTCATTACCGCAGAAATTTCTATCTCCTTTTTGGTACGCTGTCCATGCTGATGTGGAAGTTACTCCTGTCAGATATCCTCTAACTACCATTTCAACTTGAATTGGTTCACATTTTTTAACTTTCCAAACATTCGGATGAGGTCGTTTTATAATATGATTAGCCACAATATCTGCAGTTTCCCCAAACCACCAATCTGCTAATTCTACCAAAGCTTGTCCTTTGAAAGGTACAGTGCCTAAAACTCTATCAAATGCAGAAATTCTATCTGTAGTGACCATCGTTATGGTATCTTCATTGATATAATTGTCTCGAACTTTACCCTTGTATAATTCTCCTTGATCATCAAAGTTAGTTCCTTCTAGCGCGTATTCTAATTGTTGTTTTATCAGGTCTCGGTCCATATGCTATTCACTCCATTGGACAAGGGACTAAAAGAGCCTCTCCCATGTAGTCTGTCTGTCATGCTAAGTAAAACTCTGAAAAAGGCTGCTGGAAAAATCTTGGAACCTGGAGGAAAAGCACTTGGAAAAATAGGTATAAAGCCAAATCATATTACTGTAATGGGAGTAGTTTTGACCTTTTATGCCGCATGGCTCCTTTTTAATCAAAACATTTACTATGCATTTCTAATTGGGATGATTGCATCTCTATTTGATGGAGCTGATGGTTTAGTTGCAAGAGCTACAAAAACTGAATCTGTAAGAGGAGGATATCTTGATGCAACTTTAGACAGATATGCTGATTGTATTGCATTTAGTGCTCTTATTTTATGTGATTGGGTAAATCCATTACCTATTGAATCATTAGATTTTATTTCTGGGCAAATGTGGGCAATGGCTGCTATGATAGGTGCTTTTCAAACCTCCTACTGTCGTGCTGCTGCTGAAAGATTAGGAGTGTCTCAAGAAGGAATTGGCCTGATTGAACGACCTGAAAGATGGTTTATTTTAGGAATGGGATTACTAATTGGAGAGTTGATGAATGATGTGGAGACTATTATTACTATTGTTGTTTCAGCTTTAGCAATTTTGGGAAATCTCACTGCTTTACAAAGAATGAATCATTTTTGGAATGAGGCAAAAGATGAATAAGGATTTGTTAAAAGAAGCCTACATTTCATTTTTTTATCTTGGAAAAGCACCTTTTGCGCCTGGAACTTTTGGAACTATTGGAGGCGTAATAATAGCATTCTTAAGTGTTGATTTATTAGGAAATAATGCAAGCTATTTCTTATTTGGACTGATTATTGCGATGTACTATATTGGATTAATTATTGCACCATGGTCTGAAAAAAAATACGGCAAAGATCCGGGAATATATGTTCTAGATGAAGTTATTGGATATCTAGTTATCATTGCATTCTTAGGATTATTCCAATCCACTCTAGAAAACCATAATTGGTTTTTGTCATTTGCCTTATTCCGGATTTTTGATGTAATAAAATTGTGGCCTGCTAAAAATTTAGAAGGATTAGAAGGCGGACATGGAATTTTGATGGATGATATT
>PBGF01000013.1 GCA_002718915.1 Methanobacteriota archaeon
AATTATAGATTTGGTGCGGGTGCCGGGATTTGAACCCGGGTTCCAAGCTTGGCAAGCTTGAGTGATACCAGGCTACACCACACCCGCACATTCCAGTCCAGAATAACGGGTTAATAAAGCCTTTAATGGCCTCTGAAGTGAGCACTTAATGTCAGATAGTACTGAAGTTGAACAAAGCCTTTCTGAAGCTTGGGAAGAGAATAAACTCCCAATCATAGCTTTAGCTTTTTGTTTTGTTTTATCACACTTACTGGCAATGTTTATAGTTCCAGCATATGAAGAGGCAGAAGTACAAGCTTTTGAGGATCCAGAGGACCCAACTAATTCACTTGTTTATATTGGTATAATTTTAGTATTTACAGCATTTGTTTTGTGGATAGCAAAAAATGGTTTAGATTACATTTTACAATTGATATTTTTATCATCAATAGGGATAACGTTCATCTATGTTTTTTATCCATTTTTTTATTCATATGGGATAACAGATACAGCAGGATATCTGGGGGCAGCAGGTTTGGCAGTGCAACTAACTTTTCTTCTGATGACTTATCCTGAATGGTATGTTATTGATTTCGCAGGAATTATTTTAGCTGCAGGAGTGGCTGCAATATTTGGTATATCTTTTGGATTATTACCAGCTTTACTTCTCCTAATTGGTTTAGCAATATACGATGCGTGGGCAGTTTACAGAACAGGACATATGGTGGATTTGGCCGATTCAGTAATGGACCTTAAACTTCCAATATTATTAGTAATGCCAAAGACTAGATCATATTCATTTTTATCACAAGGAAGTTTGAATAAACAAATAGAAAGTGGTGAAAAACGTGAGGCTCTTTTCATGGGATTAGGGGATTTAGTTATTCCAGGTGCTTTGGTAGTTTCAGCTAAGGCAACATTGGGTTGGTCCGTAGGTTTATTTTCAATGTTAGGAAGTGTTGTAGGATTCTTTATTTTGATGATTTTTGTTCTTAGCGGACGTCCTCAAGCTGGTCTTCCGTTGCTTAATGGGGGCGCAATTGTTGGTTATTTAGTTGGAGCCTTTTTGTTTACTGGCGATTTAGGTTTATGAAAATAGTGCCTGTCCATGGTCATGCAGCATTGCATGTAGTTGATGAATCATTATTGGTTCTTTCAGATTTGCATTATGGTGTAGAGGCTGAGATGCTGCGTGGAGGTGTTTGGGTTCCAAATAGATCAACTTCAAGGACTGAGAGAGTTTTACAGTTACTCAAAGAAACAAAAGCCAAACGTTTACTTTTGTTGGGAGATGTTAAACATCAGGTACCTCACAATAGTCAGCAACAAAAACGAGACTTAGACCAATTTTTTATGGCAGTTATGAGAATAGCTGAAGTAGAAATAGTTCCAGGTAATCATGATGGCGGACTTGACAAAATAGCACCATCAGATGTAATTTATCATGATTCAAGTGGTTGTACTGTAGGCGAGGTAGGTTTTGCACATGGACATGCTTGGCCTTCTCAAGATGTAATGAATTCTAAACTTCTTGTAGTGGGACATGAGCATCCAGCATTTTCTTTCAGAGATAGAGTAGATAAATTACATAGTGAATCATGCTGGCTCAGGGCTCCAATGTTAGATCATGAGAGGTATGAGAAAGTCCCAGAAAGGTTGATTGTAATGCCAGCATTTGGAGAATTAGCTGGAAGAACCATGAATAGAGTTCCTCTGAAAGGATTAGGTCCCATCTTACGAAATGGTTTAGCAGATTTAGCAAAAGCACGTGTTGAAACATTGGAAGGATTAGATTTTGGAGAGTTAGGTAATTTAACAGATTTAAGACTATGAAGATTAATCCAAGATTGCTAGAAGCATTGGAAACACGAGGACTTTCAGAGCCTACATTAGCACAGTCATCGACGTGGCCAGTAATTAATTCAGGTTCGAATGTTCTATTGATAGCTCCTACAGGTGTTGGGAAGACAGAAGCTGCTATGGTTCCATTATTTCACAGGCTTTTGGAAAAAGAAATGAAACCAATTAGTGTTCTTTATATTACTCCACTCCGTTCATTGAATAGAGACATGCTTCGTAGATTGGAAGATATTGGCTCTGAGCTTAATATTAGTGTAGCAGTAAGACATGGCGATACTTCCCAATCCGAAAGAAGTAGACAATCTCGTAATCCTCCTCAGATTCTGATTACAACTCCTGAGACGTTACAGATTATGCTTTCAGGAAAAAGGTTGAGAAAAAATCTTTCAGGAGTAGAGGCAGTAGTCATTGATGAGGTTCATGAATTAGCTTCAAGCGAGCGAGGTGCACAATTGAGTATAGCTCTTGAAAGATTGACTTTGCTTGCAGGAGATTTTCAGAGAGTGGGACTTAGTGCTACTGTGGGCACTCCGAAAGAAGTATCTGCGTTTTTGGTAGGAGATAGAGATGTAAAAATTCTTACTCCTAAGCTTGAAAGAAATATGGATTTGTTGGTACATGCACCTGAACCCGTTTCAGATGATGATGAATTAGTAAATGAGCTATATTGGGAGCCTGAGAGAGTAGCTGCCCTTAGATATTCTGCAGAAGCTTCAGAAATGGGCCCTACGTTGTTGTTTGTTAATACTAGAGATACAGCTGAGGCAATGGGAGTCCGATGGAATATGTGGGATCCTGAAGCAAGTATACATGTTCATCACGGTTCTTTGAGTAAAGATGTTAGAATTGAGGCTGAGGAAGATTATCGGAAAGGCACAGTGAATACTTTAATTTGTACCTCCTCTTTAGAATTGGGTATTGATGTAGGTAATACTGCATTAGTTATTCAATATAATTCACCAAGAGATGCTTCACGTATGAGCCAGAGATTAGGAAGATCTGGTCACAAAATTAAGGAAACTGCAATTGGAAGAATAGTATCTACAGAGGAAACTCAAATACTGGAATCAGCAGTGATTGCACGTAGAACCTTGGCTGGGGAATTGGAACCTTCAAGAATACGTGAGATGCCTTTAGCAGTTCTTGCTAATCAGATTATTTCATGGACAGTTTGCGATAAAAATGTGGATAAGAAAACTTTTTTGGATACTATTAAACGGGCTTATCCTTTCAAAAACTTCACTGAGGAGAATCTAACAGATATGCTTGATTTATTGGATAAGGTTCATCAGAATCGTACAATTGGAAAAGCAGTTAGGCAAGGTCCTAGGGCAATGAAATATTTTCATGGAAATTTGTCTTTAATTCCAGATCAAAGAACTTCAGGAGTTAGAGATATTACAACTAGAAAAATGATTGGTAGATTAGATGAACGTTTTATTCTTGATTTAGTTCCAGGAGATAAGATTGTTTTTCGAGGTTCTGTTTGGGCTATAGTTGAAATTGATGAAGAAGTTACAGTTTCGCCCTCAACATCTCTTGGAGAATTACCGAGGTGGATTGGAGAAGATATTCCAGTCCCTTTTTCAGTAGCTCAAGAGGCTTCTCAAAGATTGGCAGATGGAAATTGGGCAGGTTTACCAGTTACTCGTGAGGCCTTAGAGGTTCTTCAGAAGTATCATGAAAATATTACAGATGCAGGAGTGATGCCTTCACCAATTTGTTTGACAGTTGAACAACATGAGCGTCTTTTCATATTGAATTATCCAGGAGGAAGTAGATTGAATCGCACAATTGGAATGATTGTTACTTCAATGTTAACTGCTAAGAGCGGTTACAAGGTGGGTTTCCAATTCGATCCTTACAGAATAATTTTAGATGTACCAGCAAGAACAACAGTGAAGGATTTGCTTGCCATTTTGAGAGGATTTGTTCCTGAAGTAGGTAGTTTGCTTAGATTTGCAATAAAGGATAGTCCTTCATTGAAACCTCAACTTCTTCATTCAGCTAGAAAAATGGGTGCTATAGCTCCAGACGCAGACGTTGGGAAGTTTGGGATGAAAAAATTGATGGAAGCCTATTCTGATACTCCACTATACACAGAAGCAGTTGAGCGTTTTTTATTTCATCAATTAGATGAAAAAGGTATGGAAGAATTCATTCAGCAGATTAATTCAGGCGATATTTCAGTTCAATTATCTCCAAAAACCCCACATGGACATGCAGGTTTAGATCCTTATAGAGACTATCTTAAGCCTCCTAAATCAGATAGTTCTGTTGTTACAGCTGTGAAAAGAAGATTATTACGAACGGATTTATCACTTAGATGTTTATCATGTGATAATTCACGTAAAAGGAAAGTAAAAATGATAACTAAGCATGAATTAGTTTGTCCAAGTTGTAACAGTCGAATGGTAGCATTATTACATCCAATGGAACTTAATCGGGAAGTAAGTAATAAAAAATTAACAAAATCAGCTTCATTGGCACGTTCACATGGAGAAAGAGCTGCATTAGTTATCGCAGGAAGAGGAATTGGGCCAGATACTGCAGCTAGAATACTCAGAAAGCAACTTAGAGATGAATCAGATTTAGTTAAAGCTATAATTGAAGCTGAAATTACATATGCAAGAACGAGACGTTTCTGGGATTAGTAAACTATTCTGCCTTCACATTTATTAACGGTAGTCCTGAGTCACTATCAAGGCATTTGAGAATATTATTTCGAAAGGGCTGGAGATGAATTTAATGGAAAAATCTACTAAATCGGATAAAACATTACCGTCTCTCGCTATTTTTGGTCTTATTTCGTATTTATTCTCTTATATTTCAGTTATTATCTGGGGTTACTATCTTGTTAATGGAATAGCATTGACAATATCTTTTTTGATAATTTATTATTATTTAGATTTAATCATTGATAAAGTTACTTTTTTAAAAAATGCAGATTATAGGCAACAAGTTTATTTTTTATTTATTTTCTCACTAATTCTCAGATTAGGTTGGTTAGGTCAAGAACAAATAATTACTAAAGATATAGAATTTTATGTTGAAAGATCTCAAGCACTTGTAGATGGTCAAAAACCATACATTGAAAGAGCTGATATCAACAAACCACCATTATTTGCACTTTATATTTGGATAATTGGTTTTTCTACCGATGTTATTAATCAAACATTATCCACAGATATCACATATTACACCTCTTTTCGATTTATATCTAGTGTAGGAGACTCATTAGTAGTTCTTGGAATATTCTGGATAGCTTATGATTATTATTCCAAGGAGCATGCACAATATGCAGCAATAACTTATGCTATATTTCCTATAGCAATTGAAACATCAGGTCTATCTGGTCATTATGATCCTTTTGTGATCTTATGTACTCTTGTTCCATTGAAGCTTCTTTGGCCTGAGGAAGAATCTCAGAGATCAGATTCAATTTATCTTTTGTCAGGATTTTTGATAGGTTTAGGTATTGCTTTGAAATTTTATCCAGTAGTAATGATACCTTTCTTTTTATTCATAATATATTCCTGGAGAGGTCGTTCTTTATTCACAGCAGGATTACCCATAGCTTCTCTATTATCTTATGGAATTCTTGAATGGAGATATCCCGGTGCAGTCAAGGTTTATAGAGAATATCAAGGGGGAACTTGGATGGGTGAATGGATGAAATCATTTGCAAAAGCTTTCTATGATTTAACTGGCTCTACAGAATTTTTAGGTTTGGCATTCAATGACATATTCATATCATTGTTTGGGATAATGGGATTTGTTATGGTAGCAGGTTGGATTTTTGCTAGACATTTAACTGGTGTTGAAGTTTCACGTTATGATGATGATAATAATACATTTACAAATATTTTGATGTGGTTTGTGAATAAATGGGATGCTCTCATATATAGTAATGATTTGAAAACAGAATCCGGATGGACTATTTTTTCAGTTAAAGTAATTGGTTTTTCTTTTATTGCCTATTACGGAACACAAATTGCAACAGGGTTTTACATGTATGAAGGCGGTTTAGGCCTCAATCCACCATGGTTATATGCTCTCGAATTTTCTGCATTTTATGTAGTTATTGTATTCTTTTTGTACAAGAGCTATTCTACTTACTTTGACAATATTACGCTTTCATCAGCAGAATCATTTGTCTTAATGCTTGGTTTAGGAATCATGGTCTTAATGTTTGGAAGTCCAGATTATCCAACATGGTACATTTGCTGGTATGCGCCATTTGTAATGATTGCACCAACGTACCAGACTAGAATGGCCTTAATGCTACTTTTAGTATGGAATTTCCCTGGCGATAGTATAGCTATTTTACCAGATTATGTTATTGAGGCAGACTAGTGGTTGATAATTCCAATAAATTAGATGAAGGATGGTTGACTCCAGAGTCAAAAATTAGTATAGTGGTTCCTTGTTATAATGAGGAAGAATGTCTTACAGCTTTAGCAAGAGAATTGAAATTAGCACTTGAACCACTTAATTATGATTGGGAAGTTCTTTTGATAAATGATTGTTCTACAGATAGTACATGGAAAATGATGAAGGTCATTAATCATTGGGATTTTAGATTCAAGGCTATTCATTTGGCTTACAATAGTGGTCAAACTGCAGGCACTTTGGCAGGAATTCGTAATTCAACAGGAGATGCAGTAATTACTATGGATGCAGATTTGCAACATCATCCTCAGGATATTCCAAAAGTATTGGAACTTTTGAACAAAGGACATGCAGTTGTTTCTAGCTGGAGATATGATAGAGCTGATGAACCTGCAGGTAAGCGGATTCCATCTAGAATATCTAATAGCTTAGCTAGACTCATGACTGGTGTTCCCGCACATGATTTTGGTTCAGGTTTCAAAGGATATTATGCACCTAGATTGAGCGGATTAATTCTATACGGTTCATTTCATAGATATATTCCTGCCTTGATTCTGCAACCTCAAGATACTTTGGGAGAAGTAAGGATAGATTATAGAGATAGAATCGGTGGAAAAACAAAGTATGGAGCTACCCGTATTCTAAAGGGAGTTAGAGATTTAATTTACATAACGATGATAACTCGTTTCAAGGGTAATATTTTTGCCAATTTGTGGGCAAGTTTCATGGTTTATTTGCATTATGATCAGGGCAGAGATACGTATCGTATTGCCTCAAAGATTGGGTTTGAATAATGAGTGAATCCAATAATTTTAAGTTATTATTAACTATTGATTTGGAGGAGCAACGTCGTCTTGAAAAGGCAGGATTTCCTAAAGAAGCAATTGATGAATCATTAAGGGGCACTTATCGAATTATAGATTTGTTTGAGAAGCTAGGAATAAAGGCAACTTGGTTTACAACTGCCGCAATAGCTTTAGCAGATACTAAGATATTCAAAAGATTAGTGGATTCAGGTCAAGAGATTGCATTACATGCACTACATGATCGTGATGATTACAACAAAATGACGGAAGATAAGGCACGTAAACGTCTTGAGAAAGCTAAGAATATTGTAGAAACAATAGCTGGGCAAAAAACAGTTGGTTTTCGTGCACCTAGGTTTCAACATCCTTCACTGAAAATTATAAAGGATTTGGGTTTCAAATATGATAGTTCACTTCATCCAAGCCCCATGCCAGGAAGATATTCAGGTAAAGGAAAACTGGTTCCTCATGTTGATGAAGAAAGTGGTTTGACTGTTTTACCAGTATCTGTAGTTCCAGCTATTAGATTGCCATTATCTTGGATTTGGTTTAGAATGCTTCCTAAAGGATATATGAAATGGGGAGCTTCTCTTGTTGAAGCTAACTTTGATTATTTGTGTATATATTTCCACCCTTGGGATTTTGTTGATTTATCAAAATACAAAAGTTGTCTTCCTACAGGTTTTACAATCGGTGGAAAAAATGCAATTAATGATATGGAAGATTTTCTAAAATGGGGATTAGAAAAAGGTTGGAAATCTTCGACAATTCAAAATTACCTTGATTAATCTAATTTTTCTTCTTCAGGCATACCAGTAATTCCCATTGAAAGTATACCCATTGGGACAGATAATGTCAATGATGTAGCAACTTCCACAATACCGATTGTGATGGCTTGTGCTTCATCGATACTTGCAGCAGATAGAACAAGTGTAGCAATAGCAATATTTCCTACTCCGAATGGTAAGAAAGTTCCAATAGAATAAACCAATCCTGAAGCTAGAATAATTAATCCAGCAGCTTCAACATTTCCAGTTACTGCATATACAATTAATCCAAATCTTATTGATGCATTAATCCAAATAACGAGAGTAACCAAAAATGCTTTAATTGCGATATTACGTTTTTCACGTAATTGTTCTAATCCCGTTTGAAATTGTAAAATCCAGCCATGGATCTTTTGCATAATTTTTGGTTTTTCTTCTACAGGTTCGAAAAAAGATATTACAGTTTTGAGAGGTTTAGGATGCAATGCAAAGGTTAGCAATGTAGTTAAGATAATACATAAGGCTCCAACAGAGAGCAGTAGGTTTTGACCATCTCCGTGATTTAGAATGGGCAAAAGGAACCATAATCCACTAACGCTTAGGCACATTAAAACAGTCAAATCAATCAATCTTTCACTAAATATTGTTGATAACCCTTCACCAGTGGGAGTTCCTTTTTTGTATCTAAGAAGCATAACTCTTAGTGGTTCTCCACTAACACCTCCAGGAGTGGTGTTGTTGACAGCTAAACCACAAAGAAAAAGTCTAACAGCTTCAACATAACCTAATTGTGTTCCTGTAGACGAAACAATCATTCTCCATCGCATTGCTTTGATTACAGTATTGATTAGATAGAGAACTATGGCTAAGATTAGTAATGAGAATTCAATTTCAGACATTGCGTCAAGAATTTTATCTGGTTCAATCGCATAAATGAGCCCAATTAGAGTGATGAACGCGAGTCCAAACATTCCAATTTTTAGCCAGTTCATCTTTGGTTAAAGATGTCCTCTATAAGGATTAAGGCTCTAAGTTTGTGCATATTTTATTATCACAGGACTATAGAGCATTGTGNTAAACGANAAGGCNANNCAAATATTTTCNCGCCAAATNACANTNCCNGAAGTNGGTGNAAAAGGNCANGANGAATTAGAAGATACNGGNATTTTNATNGTTGGAATGGGAGGNCTTGGNTGNCCNGTAGCNCANTATTTGATTAGNTCAGGTATNGGATATNTNANNNTNATGGATNCNGANAAAGTNGAATTNTCNAATNTNTCNAGNCAGCCNCTNTACACNGAAGAACNATGTCGGNAGTTTGAAAGTNAATGCAGCAAANAANGTTTTNAGNAATNTNAATCCAAATGCNGTAATNAANGNAGTTTCTGAAGANTTNAATAANGANAATGCNTTAACNTACNTTAGTTCNCATGATTTNGTNATTGATTGNACNGATAATGTAGATTCNAGATATATTCTTTCAGATATTTGTCAATCAGTAGACAAACCTTTGATTCATGGTGGAATTAGGGCTTTTGAGGGGAATACGGGAATTTTTTTGCCAGGAAGTGGCTATTATCGTGCATTATACCCAAAACCTCCAGCTCCAGAATCAATTCAAGATTGTTCAACTACTGGTGTTCTCAGTAGTTTTGTGGGATGGGTTGGTATGCATCAAGCTATGTTGGCAGTTCAATTAGCTTTAGATTTGATTAAAGAATCGGCATTTTATTTCTTAGATGGAAGAAAAGGTACGATTAGACAGGTTGAAGTTCCTGATGCTGTTTCTGAAGATATTCCAAAATTATCAAAGGTTTTACCAGATCATATGTCTGCATCGGAATTGAAACAAAGGTTAAATTCTGATAATCCTCCTTTGCTTGTTGATGTAAGAGGTTCTGCAGAGCGAGCTGAAGTCAAAATTGAAGCTAAGGATCTGCATATTCCTATGGATGTATTTGCACAAAGTTTGGAAAAAATCCCAAAACATGGTAATGTAGTTCTTTATTGTCATTTAGGCATAAGATCGAATGCTGCAAGAGCTTGGATAGAAGCACAAGGTATTCCAATAAGTCATTTGAATGGTGGAATAGAAGCTTGGTTATTTGATCAAGGTTTTTAGATTATTCAATACCTAATTCTCTTCTATCAACAATAGTGTAACCTCTAGATTTGAGAGTATCTAAATAGCCATACCAGTATACTAATATTCCCTGACCATACAGTTCAACATAATCAGATACTTGTCCTCTATGATTTTTACGATGTATATATTCATCACCAAAACTTGCTTTTGATTCAATCCAATTATATTCATCACCATGCCATTCAATAGGTTCCATCAGAAGAAAATCTGGAGTCTTTCCTTCAATAGTTCCAGCTCTCAAGTCATTTTCAGTAAAATATTCGACCTCTTTTCCATCAAGCCATTTTGCTATTGAATCTTCCTTTCTGTTTCCTTCCGCAGATTGTTTATCATGCGATCTTGGAGTGTATAGTTCATCTCTTCCAATTACTTCATCCAATTCATCTTTCAATCTTTTGTTATTCTTAACAAGATCNGTGTTTTTCATTATTTCCTTAGTTTTTTTCTTGGAAAATCTCATTTTTAGCATCAAAAAATTGGCCAATAATATTGGTGGAAAATCAATTTCTAAGGCCAATTCACTTATACTTTTTCCTTCTTTCCACTGTTTATGATATAAGCCAGCTTTTTCCTTAACTTTGTAGTGATTTCTAATTGATTTTCTCTGAAGATATTGAGATCTTATTGCTCGAGTAGCATCATATGGTTGCCCAAATTTTTCCGAGACTTTATCAACACCATTATGAACGCCATAACCAGGATAATTACCAAATTCTTTAATCAATTTGTTAAATGTATCTAAATCCACAAATAGCTAATGGGGTCTTATAATAAAGAGACCGTTCATTAACCATTGTGAATAAATTACAAGAATTGAGAAAAGGTATGAAAAAAGAGGGATTTGATTGTCTTGCAGTTGTCCCAGGGCCCAATTTGTACTACATTACTTCCAAGAGATTTCATTTGAGTGAAAGGCCAGTAGTATTATTCATAGAAGAAGATAATCTCACTTTTATTCTTCCAGAATTAGAGAGTCAAAAATTAGCTGGTATTGATGTCAATTCTTTGACATATTCAGACGTAACTGGTCCTGAACAAGCTTTTGAACTTTTTTTTGAGAATAGGGATTTTAAGAAAATAGGTATTGAATCTAGAATAATGCGNCATTTGGAATTAAGTTTGATCAATAGAAAAGAATCCGAAATACTTGATTCGATGTTTTTGTTTGCAGNATTAAGAACAATTAAATCAGATGTTGAGATACAAATGATTGAAGAGGCAGTATCAATTGCAGAAAAGTCNCTNAATTCAATAATTCAGAAATTAAGTTCAGGAGTTTCTGAGAAGGATTTTGCCTCTCAATTGGTGATTGAATTACTTAACAATGGTTCAGAATCAGAATTGCCCTTTTCTCCAATAGTAGCTTCTGGTTCTAATGGAGCAAATCCTCATCATTTCCCTACAGATAAAATTATTGGAAAGGACGAATTGGTCATAATAGATTGGGGAGCTAATTATTGTGGCTATTTCTCAGATATAACAAGGACATTTGCTACAGGCAGAAATCTAGATTCAAAATTATTAGATGCTTTTGAATCTGTAAGATTAGCAAATGAGGCTGCAAGAGTAAAATCATCACATGGAGTAACAGCTGGCGATGTAGATTTTGCTGCAAGAAGTATAATAGACAAAAGAGGTTTTGGAGAATANTTTATTCATAGAACAGGACATGGTTTAGGCCTAGAAATACACGAAGAGCCGAATATTAAACAAAATGATAATTTTATTCTTACTAATGGCAATATTTACACAATAGAACCAGGAATATATTTACCAAAATTAGGTGGAATTAGAATTGAAGATGATGTATTAATTGAGTCTTCAGGATCTAGAAGTTTGACTACAATTCCAAGAGATTTGGTCTATATTTAGTATCAGTGAACCCTTTATAGACCACCAATTCGCTATAGATTAATGGCAGATTCTGAAAGCGGTGGTGGCAGGCGCTACGTTGTTCTTGCTGTAGTTATTATGTTACTTGCAGCTTTGCCATTTTCTCCCTTAGTGTCATTTAGATCATCACAACATATAGACACNGAATCTGCATCTTCAGATTCAAATTTACCTACAAAAGACAGCGATAATGATGGTTTACCAGACTGGTGGGAGATGGAATTTGATTTGGATCCATTTGACGCTTCTGACGCTTTATTAGATTCAGATGGCGATGGTCATGACAGAAATAGAAATGGTTTCCTTGAAGAAGAAGAATTTTTCACCAATTTAATGGAATTTGAAATTCGAAATCAGCTTGGAAATAGTACAAATCCTACAAAATCAGATACTGATGGAGACGGTATGCCAGATGGTTGGGAAGTTTATTACAATCTTAATCCACTTGGAGATTATGACGCAAATTCGGACGAGGATAATGATGGTTATGACGCAAATAGAAATAGTGAAATAAGTCCAAATGAAAGACATACAAATCTGGATGAATATTTGGCAGGTACAAGTCCATGGCAGCCAGATTCAGACGGCGATAAGATGTCAGATGGCTGGGAATTATTTTATGGCTTAAATCCAACATTATCTAGCGATGCCTGGTTTGATTCAGATTCAGATGGGTGGGATGCAGATTTTGATGGNGAATTAGTTTACGATGAAAGATATTTCAATTACATGGAATATTTTAACGATACTAATCCACTTATTTATGATACAGACGGCGATACAATGCCAGATGGCTGGGAAGTAATTTTTGATTTAGATCCACTAAGGCCTTCAGATAATTTTGAAGACAAAGAAAATGATGGGCTTGTAAATGTTTATGAATATAATAATTCNTTAGTAAATACNGGTTGGTTAGATAGAGATGGAATATTTACGACAAGGCCAGATTTGAATGATACTGATGAGGATGGTTTATCAGACATTGATGAGCTTTTTGTTCATTTAACAGATCCCACACATAATGATACAGACGAAGACGGTATGCCCGATGGTTGGGAAGTTAACTATGGTTTAAATCCAATCTCTAATTTAGATGCTAATGAAGATTTAGACAATGATGGTTGGGATTTTGATAGAAATTTAAACATAACAGGTTGGGAAAAATTCACTAATTTAGAAGAGTACTTGAATGGAACCAATCCAACAGATGAAGATACAGATGAAGATGGTATGCCTGATGGTTGGGAAGCTTTTTATGATTTAAATCCTAGGGATTCAAATGATGCAGATGAAGATTTAGATTTAGACGGTTATGACATTAACAGAGATACTTTTGTTTCAAATAATGAAAAATTTACAAATTATGAGGAATTTTTGAATAATACTATTCCAAATAAGAATGACACAGATGAAGACGGAATGTGGGATGGTTGGGAAGTATATTACAATTTAAATCCATTAGATGATTTTGATGCTACGGTAGATAATGACATGGATGGTTTTGACTCTAATTATAATGGAAGTCTTGAAGAGGACGAAGAACATAATAATTTATTAGAATTTGAAGCAGATACTCATCCATATCTTGAGGATACAGACGCTGATGGAATGCTAGATGGTTGGGAATGGTTATATGGTTTAGATCCATTAAATCCTGCTGATGCAGGAGCAGATCCAGATCAAGATGGAGTAATTAATCGCTTAGAATACAATAATACAGCAGCTGGAGCCTATATTGAGGTAGACAATATAACNCATACAAATCCTAAATTGAATGATACAGATAATGATGGACTTTTAGATGGAGAAGAATTATTCAATTATTTGACAGATCCTACCCACAATGATACTGACGGAGATGGGATGCCAGATGGTTGGGAAGTAAAGTATGGCCTTAATCCTCTTGATCCTTCAGATGCTTGGCTCGATTTTGACGAAGATGGTTTTGATTACAACTGGGATGGTAATCTTTCAGGCGAAGAATATTCCAATCTTTTTGAATATCTTAATGGTACAGATCCAACAAATGGCGATACAGATGGAGATGGTATGTCAGATGGATGGGAAGTTTATTGGGGATTTGAGCCGAATAATTCAAGCGATTCACTTNTAGATTCTGATAATGATGGGTTGATTAATTTGTATGAATTTAATAATTCACATATAGATGACTTTGATGAGAATGTCATAAGTCCAGACTCTATTTTTGGTTCTAATCCTCTATTGAAAGATACGGATGGAGATTTAATTGAAGACGGTGAAGAATGTTTTTCAGGAAATGATACTTATGTTACAGATCCTTCCAATCCAGATTCAGATGATGATGGTATGCCAGATGGTTGGGAATTCTTGAATTCATTAGATCCATTTGATCCTGCAGATGCAGATGAAGATTTAGATAATGATGGTTGGGATTTTGATAGAAATGGAACTATTGAATTTACTGAATTATTTACTAATTATGAAGAATATTTGAATGGCACAGATCCTAGAAATAATGATACAGATGGAGATAAAATGCCAGATGGGTGGGAAGCTTTTTATGGTTTAAATCCAAATTCAGAAGCTGATTCTTCTTTAGATTTTGATTCGGACGGTTATGATGCAGATGGTGACGGTGAGATGTCCCCAGATGAAAAATTTACAAATTATGAAGAATTTTTAATGGATTCAAATCCATCACAGGCAGATACAGACGGAGATAATTGTACCGANGGGTGGGAGATATATTGGAATAATAATCGTCCAGATAATGAAACACGTGGATTTGACTTGCTAGATGGAGAAGATGGATTTTTAGATTATGACGATGATGGATGGGAAGATTGGGAAGGAGTTTGGCACCCTTTCCCTAATTGGAGAGAAGAAATAGCAAATACCAATCCCTGGGACCCAGATACTGATGGCGATAGTATGACAGATGGGTATGAGGCAGACAATGGATAATCATGATAATTCTAAAAGTTTTTTTGGCATACCTTTATTTAACAATGGGTCGGTCTTACGCGTAGGTGTGGATAAAATGATGAAGAAATTTTTAGTAGTTTTTGCAGTTTTCATTTTACTTTTTTCACCTTTTGCTACTTTTCCAGTTTCTGCAAATATTGATCCTGATGAAGATAATGATTCTGATGGATATGATGCAAATCGTGATGGAATAATATCTGATGAAGAAAAATATACAAATTTGGAAGAATATTTGAATAATACAAATCCAAATGATTCAGATACAGATGATGGCGGTGCTTGGGATGGTTGGGAAGTTTATTATGGATTTAATCCTAAAAGTGCNGCTGATGAATCAAATGATAATGATGGTGATTCATTAACAAATGCTATTGAATTTTACTGGGATTCCGATCCCTTTAGTGCAGATACAGATCAAGATGGAATGCCAGATGGGTGGGAAGATACTTATTCAGATAGGTTAGAAGACGGAATTGGATGTGGATTAGATCCTACAGATGGAAGTGATAAATTTGGAGATCCAGATTCAGACGGTTCTGATAATTTACGAGAGTATCAAGAAAATACAAACCCATGTGATTCAGATAGTGATGATGACGGGGAACCAGATGGTGANGATCCTCCTCCAGTAGATCCNGGTGATGATGACGAGGGAGGNAATCCAGATACAGGAGCNACAGATGGGAATGTTACAATTTATGAGATATTTGATCCAGTCCTTGGTAGTTTGAAGAGATGGACTTCATTTGATGCTCTCCTTTATGACGATCAAGCCTCAAATCCTACAGACATGTATACGATGTACAATTTCAATTCAGATAAATATGAGATTTTCCCAACCGGTTACGAGGGCTATTCGAATATTTTTGAGGGTTGGATTTGGATGGGCATTACGATAAGTACTTCTGAATATACCAAGATACCTTCAGTTTCTCCGGATGCTGAAATAATTGATTATGATCCCAATTCAACGGATGTTAGTATTAGCTTTTATAAAGATGGAGCAGATAATTATTATGTTAAAGGTAGTGAAAATGTTGTTATTGATTTGAAATATAGAATGGGGACAAATGGTTCCTATTTCAATAGGCCAATTTCAGAAGATTTGACTATAAATGATATTCCAGATGAAGCAATAAGGCAGATTAATGGTGCTAATCAAGTTAAAGAGAATGTTAGAGAATTTCTTCAATATAGGCATGATAATGGAACAATAGCTAATGAACCATTGTATTGGCTTTGGCCTGATAATGGAACTCCTGAAACTAATTTAGCACTGATTATTGATAATTTAACTTGGTATTTTTCATCATTTATTGAAGGAGATGGAGATGTTCCAGATACAGAAGAACCATGGGATGCTTATCAAACAATTTGTATAAATGGGATAGGTGCATGTAGACATAGATCATTTGGTTTCTTTGTAACTGCTCTAGCCCTAGGTGCTCCGACAAGATATGTTTCTAACGAGGCCCATGCATTTGTTGAAGTATATGTTCCTGAAGATAATGAAACTTTTTCAGCAAGTCATTGGAAAAGAATTAATTTGGGAGGAACTGGAAGTAGCACTACGTTAGATCGACCTGATGACGAAGAAGAGGAAGGAGATACATTNAATTTTGATGAAATGGATCCAGATGATATAGATAATATGACTGGAATTGAGGTGANCATTGTCATAGAAACATATTCACCTGAAGAAGTTGAAAAAGGTGAAACAATACGCATTACTGGTTATGCAGAGGATGAAAATGGTACAAAGTTGTTAAATTTCCCGATAGGTTTTGGGATGTGGGATAAGGACCATATTAATCCAGCTTTTGAAATAGGTTCTACAGTTACNGATAATTCAGGTAATTTTGATTANAATTCTACAGATTTTCTTGCAGCTCTTCCAGGCATCAATGAAATTTACGCTGCATCATACAAGCAAGGATTCTTGGGAGTTGATGGCCCTAAGGAAGTTGAAGTCTCATCAGATACTGTTTTGACAGTTTCAGCCCCNTCATCAGTAGGTAAAGGTCAGAATTTAATTGTTTCAGGAACTTTATTAGATATTGGTAATGTTCCTGCATCTAATGAAGAAATAGAGTTTGAGATATGGGAACCAGGATGGGGTGGCGGCAAACCAAATAATATTCGNTGCAATCCTTCAGGATGGCAACCTTATCGTTGTGATATAGGGACTACCACAACAGATTCATTTGGTAACTTTGTATTTAATTGGACAGTTCCAGAAGATGGCCAACCAACATCAGATGATGATTATAGATTAGAGTCACATTTTGATGGTTCTACTTATCTTAATGATAATACAGTTACAACAAATTTAGTTATTATGGATGAAACTGTTGGTTTAGAAGCTAATCTTTCCGTTGAAAAAGAATATATTGANAATAATCTTTATGTTAACGGTAGTGTTTTAGAAAAAGCAGTTGATAATGGNAATATAATGATTGAATTGTCAGGTTCTCAACTTGATTCTTTTGATGTAGAGGAATCAAGTTGGTCTAGTGAAATTTCAGTTCCAAATAGTTTAGCTGCAGGAAATTACACAATAATTGTTACATTTGTTAGTACAAGTGAAACTTTACCAGATGAAAAAGTAGAATTATCATTTACAATTCTTGGAACTAGTTCTATTACACTAGATTCCGACTCTTTGAAAATAACAAGNGGTGAAACAATGACCCTGGAAGGAGAACTCAATGATCATCTCGGTGAGCCTATTTCTGACGAAGNAATTCAGTTAACTTGGAATGGGGAAATTTTAGGTACAGTTACTACTGAATCAGATGGTGATTTTTCATATGAATATCCAGTTGCAATAGACACTCCACTTGGTAATGTAACTTGGTTAGCAGATTTTAGTGGTAATTACTTGCATGATGAGTCTACAGCTTCACAGTTAGCTGAAGTTTATCAACAGTCTGTGATTACTTTCCAAATAGANAAGAATCATTTTTATGCAGGAGATAATTTTTCAATTTCAGGTAATCTTTCAATGGATAATGGTACATTATTCACAGGAAGTTTAGTGTTTTATTTTGATGATGTTTTTGTTGAGTCTTTCGTTACTGATGGTAATTTCAACTTTCAGTATACTCCAGAATCATCATACTTAGATGTAGGTTCACATATATTGAAAATTAGTTTTTCTGAGGTAGATTATAATTTGGGAGCCACTTCTCAAGAAGAAGTCTTTTTCCATAAGAAAGTTATTCTTGAAATAAATGAAGAAGAAGTTTTACGAGATCAAGAAATAGAGATTACAGGTTTTGCAAGAGATGAAAATTCATTAGCAATATCTGGATTAGATNTTTCTTTTGTTTGGGGAGATAATGAAATAGATGGTATATCTACTACTGACTTTGGTGGTTCATATTCTAAAATTTATTTAGTACCAAATGCTCAATTATTAGGTAAGGTTATAGTTCAAGTTAGTTTTGATAATACAACACAACCATANTATGATAATGCATCAAAAACGGTTGAATTTACAGTAGTTTCTGAAACCTCAATATTTATTCCAGATACNGAATTAGTTCGAGGCTCAACAGTTTGGTTTAACGGCACAATTTTNGATGATAGGGGACAGCCAGTTGAGGATATTGAAGTTAATATTTTCTGGAATGGTGATTATTTGAGATATGTCACAGGAGACGTTAATGGTAGTTTTAGTTTTATTTGTGATGATGAATGGAGTTGCTCAGATTTAGATCATCCAGTAGGAGTCATCCCTGTTGAGCTTGATTTTGGAGGTTTTGGTTATTATCTTTCTTCAAATTATGTAGCAAATTACACAATATGGGGTAGTACATCAATTGAAATTATAGATTTTAATAATTCAGTAATTGCAGGNAATAATGTTTCTTTTAACGGTTTTGTTGAGAATGATTTAGGCGTTCCTCTGGATCGCGAGATTAAGATTTTGTGGAATGGAATAACAAGAACTACAGTAGAATCAGTTAATGGGGAGTTTGATGGTAGTTTCAAATTGCCATATGATACAATGGTTGGTAACCATTCATTAATGGCTAAGGTTGAAGATCAAAATTATCTTAGAGAATCCTCAGATTCAGTTGAAGTATTTGTACAAAGAGAAACTGAAATAGTAATACAGTGGTTAGGAGGCTATAGAAATCAATCTTCAACAATTTCAGGATATCTTCGTGATGCGGCAGGTGTAGGCCTTNCAGATTTAGAATTAGATTTTTATTTTGATGGAAATTATGTAGGAAATACAACAACGCAGGATTTAGGCCTTTACAGTTTTGATTTTTTAGTTCCAAGAGAAACATCCTTAGGTAGCCACAATATTGAAGTGATTTTCAAAGGTTCTTATTTTTATATTTTATCAAATAATAATGAAGATGCAGAGATATTATCCACTACTATTTTTGAATTTAGTGATATTGAAGTTTTCCGCAATCAAGAATTTTTCCTAAGTTCGTATTTGTTGGATGACTTAGCCAACCCTATGGTAAATGAACACGTCAATGTTACATTTAATGGTAAAAGGTATCATTTAGTTACAAATGCTGAAGGTTTGGTTGAACAAAACATTACTTTAGCACCTATTCAAAGATTAGGTAATTATGTTGCAAAATGGGAATATTTAGGAATTGAATACTACCTTCCAAATTCTGCAGAGCAAGAAGTCCGAGTTTTAGCTTCTACTAATATTCAAATATTTTCAGACTCAGAAGTTATTGTTGGTGAATCATTTACTTTTAATGGAACTTTAAGAGATGATATGGGCAATCCACTTAAGGCAGTTTTAAGTTTTTCATTTGATGGAAACATAGTCGAAACAATTGAGTCAGATTCCAATGGTTACTTTGAAAACACATATTTAGTTCCAAATGAAAGTATTGCGGGAGAAAATACAATAATGGTAACTTATATTCCTGATGAATTTTATCTTTCCTCTACAGCAAGTTGGGTTCTAAAGGTTTCTCATAATATTCGAATTGAAATGTCAGATTATAGCTCAATGACTAATTCAACTGAAGTAATTTCTGGCTTCGTATTTGATAAAGCTAATCGTCCAGTATCCAATTTAGAAGTTCGATTATCATTAGATTCTGGATTTCCTCTGATTGCGAAAACAAATACGGAAGGAAAATTTAGTATTAGCCTAGAAATACCCTTTGGAACTTCGCTAGGTTATCATAATTTAACAGTAGAATCACTTGGCAATAATTATTATATTGGAAATAGTACCACTTCTAAATTATTTGTTCAAGGTCAAACATTTTTGACACTCGATATTCCAGCATCCTTGGAGTATAAACAGGAATTTACAGGTACAATTACTCTTCAAATGTATGATGGTACTGTTGTTAATGGTGCTCCATTATTGATTNCACTTGAACCACTAGGAATGACTACAATGGTAGTTACAGATCTTAATGGAACTGCAACCTTCACCTCATATTTTTCAGGTAATTCAACGGTTCCTATGCAAGTTCTTGTTAATTATACTGGAAACGAGGAATATGTAGCTAGCAATATAGAATCTACGATTATTTACNGAGCCCCTACGCAAGAATCAAACTATGCAATGTGGGCAATTATTGGAGCAACTATAGTAGCCTCATCAGGAGTATTGCTTGGCTGGAAATGGTATAGAGATCGTCATCTAAGAGAAATCCAAAGAATTTTAGAATCTACCGCATTGGCATTGGAAGCAAATATGGATTATCGTGATTCAATTGTATTTTCCTATAAAGAAATGTGTAAGGTATTACAAGGTCATGGCTATCTTAGAAAGCATTTCGAAACTGTTAGAGAATTCCAGGAAGCACTACGGACTGCACTTTCATTAGATCAAGATTCAGTAGCACGCTTAACTATTTTGTATGAAGAGGCAGATTATACTAAAAAAGAATTAGATGATGATCACAGAATTAATGCAGTTTCAGCATTAAGGACAGTTATTGAAAGCTTAGATCTCAATAATTCAAAATCAGAAGAATAATATGGAAATTTCTAGCCGTTCGGGTATAATATTTCTTTTTGCCACAATTTCAGTTTGTACCTTAATTCTTTTTCCACTATTGCAATATGTTGCAGAAAGAGACCCACAACTTTCAGCATATGATGATGACTGGAATGATATTTCCAATTTTAGAGAAGCTTTAGAAACTGATTNAGATTCAAATTATAATGTAAGTGCAGTTTTATCTAATCCTGGTGTTCTTGATGAAATTTCTGACCCTACTTCTACTTTATTTGTAATAGTAGGTACAGAATCACCTTATTCTTCATTAGAATTAGAAATATTAGTAAGATATATGGAAAAAGGAGGAAGCATACTAGTTTTTGGAGATTATGATTATTCAAATACCATAGCTGAATTATTTGCAATTGAATTTGTTAAGCATAGATTATGGGACCAAAATTATAGAGATAATCTATCTCTTATTCCTACTACAGCCATAGTTGAAGGAGAATCATATAATATTCTTCTAAATGAGCCCGTTGCAATCAGGGATTTAGGTTCTCAATATGTTAATCTTTGGAGTCAGGGATTTGAATGGAACAAGCAAATATTTATTACAACTTCAAAAAATTCTTGGATTGATTCCGATGATGATGGATTAATAACTCCAGATGATGAAGTTTCAGGTCCACAGGGATTTACTCTTGGAATGAGATGTGAGATGAAATCTGCAGAGGGTAATCCATTAGGGACTGCAGTTTTTGTTTCAGATTCAAGCTTGCCAATAAATTTGATGTGGGCTGAAGATAGAAATTCGGATTTTCTTTTAAAATTGATAGAATCAATGATTGGAACAGAAGGTGATGTTTTGTTTGACGAATCAAGACATACTCAAGAGTCTTTTGGAGCAAGTTTATTCCAAAGTGCTTTAGGTTTTTATTTTCTGTTAGCAGGAGATACTTTAATCATTCAAGTTATTAGATTAAATGNTCTCGTTTNAGTTATAATTTTAACAATGGGTTTGTCTATGAGACAAGCTGAACCTAAGCGTTGGTATCATATTTTCGATATTAGAAAACCTAGGCCTCTTCGATCATATGGGCACAGTCTTGACAAAGGTATTCTTGCGCTTCAGGATGTTTTTTTAGAAAGATTAAGATTAAAGCATCAAATTTATGAATTTGATGAAAAGTCTAGAAAGGATAGAATGAGTATGTTGCCAGACATACTTAATCGTTATAATGTGGCCTTAGATGAAGAGATTAAGATGCTTTTGAGTAATCCACAAGAAGTAAGGCCAGATATTCTCAGAAGTATAGCTAAAAAATTGAGTGTGTGGTAATTTGAGTAGCGAAAAAAATGTAGAACAAGAGTCCAGCCAATCCCTTGACTTAGTAAAAAAAACTAATAAATCTGCAAAGCAGATAGCAGATGAAGTTTCCAACGTAGTGTTAGGAAAAGAACAAACAATTGAAATGGTTATGGCAGGTGTTTTAGCAAATGGTAATATTTTGTTTGAAGATTTCCCTGGGTTGGCAAAGACATTAATGTCTAACACATTAGCAGATGCTTTGGGTTGTGAATTCAAAAGAATACAGTTTACTCCTGATTTATTGCCAGCAGATATTACAGGTTCCTACTTCTTTGATCCTGAGAAGAACAAATTTAAATTTCGTAAAGGTCCAATATTTTGTAATATTCTTTTGGCCGATGAAATAAACAGAGCACCTCCAAAAACTCAGGCAGCCCTTTTAGAAGCAATGCAAGAGAAGCAAATTACGATTGAAGGTACTACACACAAATTAGCATCTCCATTTATTGTATTAGCAACTCAAAATCCAATTGAATATGAAGGAACTTATCCACTTCCTGAAGCTCAGATGGATCGTTTCTTGATTAAGTTGAGTGTAGGCTATCCTGACGAGGATGTTGAAACAGGTATTCTTGAGGGTCGTTCTCAAAGGAAAAAAGATTCATTTACAGTCAAATCTAGAGCAACTCCAGATAAAGTAGTTGAAATGCATGATTCAATTGAGGAGGTTTTTGTGAAGAAAGAAGTTATGAAATATATAGTTGATTTAGTTCAGTCTACTAGAAGAGATCCACGCGTAGCAGTAGGTTCAAGTCCACGTGGTAGTCTTGGTTTATTCAAATTATCCAGAGCTTTGGCCGTTCTTTCAGGTAGAGATTATGTTGTTCCTGATGATGTTAAGAGAGCTGCAATCCCTGTACTTGGACATAGAATAATTCTTAAGCCAGAAGCCCGTATTCGTGGAGTTAATGTAGAGGAAGTTATAGGTGAATTACTTATGACAGTTCAAGTTCCAGCAGTGACCGTGGAATAGTGAAATGTGGACGNGTAAGGCAATTGTTTACGTTGGTTTAGGCGTTATTCTTGTCCTTTTTGCCCCATTCATCAATAATCTTCAGCTCTTTTTACTTGGAACTACAATATTAGCATTTGTAGCCGTTCATAGTCTTGTAAATACAAGGCCAATTGATGTTAAGATTACACGAAGTTTTAATGATGATCAAGTTTTTGAAAATAGCAGCGTTAGTATAGATTTAGTCGTTCAGAATAAAGGTCGTGCAGTTGGTTTTCTTGAAATTTATGATAATTTGCCTTCAGAAGTTGAAGTTCAGTCAGGATTAAACCATAGTATTATCCGTTTGAGAAAAAATGAAACAGTAGTCAATCAATATTTGCTTGATTGCAGACTACGAGGGCAATTCAGATTGGGAAATCCACGATTACGAATTTACAATCCATCATTTCTTTTCTATTATGAATCTGAGATTGAGTCTAAATCTAGTTTAGTTGTTTTACCCCAGATAGAAGAGATAGAAGGTGTTGATTTGTCAACAGATTTCCCTAAAATGTACCAGGGAGCTATGCCAATTAGAAGGATTGGAACCAGTGGTGAATTTTACGGAATTAGAGAATATTTTCCTGGGGATGATTTCAAGAATATTAATTGGAGAGTTTTTGGACGTACAAGGAAATTAATGGTTAATCAATTTGAAAGGGAAGANATTTCAGATATTATGCTTGTTTTGGATGCACGTGAAATTACTGGCACAGGAACAATTCTGAGAAATCCGCTCAATTATTCTTGTAAGGCTGCAGCCTCATTAGTAAATTTCTTTTTAAGAACTAGAAATAGAGTAGGTTTGATTACTTATGGTGAATCAGTAAATGTTCTTTCTCCAGATACTGGTGAAAGACATCTTTACAAGATGTTAACTGCTTTAGCAGAAATTAAGGCTAAAGGTTCACTTGGATTACACACAGTTTTAGGAGATCTTCGTAATTTCACTCCTCGTTCCCCAGTTATGGTAATTTCTACTTTAGAGAATGATAAAACAAGCGCTACAGCTTTACGCGAGATNACAGCTCGTGGTTTTAAATTGACAGTTATAGCACCTGATACTTTGGATTATGATAGAGATTCTAGAATAATCTCTCCAACAGTATATTTTACAGCTTCAGCTTCATTAGATAATAAGATTACAGAAGCTCGTTCATTAGGAGCTAGAGCTATGCGATGGAATCCAGATTCAGTGCTTTCTACATCTTTAGCAGAGGTGATACGCTAATGCAAACAAACAATACTTTAGCAATTATGCAATTTTTTGCCACATTATCACTAATGTTAAGTTTGAGTTTTGCCTATTTGATTAATCCATTAGAAGATTCTTTATTTTTTAGTGCACTTGACAGTTTCAGCACTGGGCTATATGATAGCAATATAATTAATGAATTGAATACTTCAATTATTGCAGGAATTTTAATAGGTCTTTTTTTGGGGACTACTAATGTTTTATTGTCTTCTAGCAAAAAAGTATACGATTACGTTTTCGCAGGAATAGTTTCTTTTTTCGTGCTAATTTTCTTTGGTTACATATTTGGTGCTGATTGGATACCATATGAATCTCTTCAGCAATTACTCTTCTGGGTCTTTATTGGCTTACCAGTGTCTACTGGGATGGTTGGAATATGGCAAAATAAAATAGGTAATCAAGTAATTTCTGCATTTCTCATATTAGCAATGCCTCTTGGTTTATCAGGTAACACCAATGATCAAATTTATCCAATATTGGGTTTTGTTTTCAGTTTTATGTTGTATTTAGAGTTGAGTTATGGGCATGCAAGATACAGTCGTTTAGCAAGAGTTATGGCTTATTCAAAAGAATATGAGGATGTTTTAGTTTGGTTTTTAACAACACTAGTGGTTACTTTAGCATTCACAATGATATTAACATCCTTAGCTTTCTTATTCCATGATTTGTTAGGAAATTTTTTACCATATAGTTTTTCAAATTCTATAGAATATAATACGATATATGGGCAGGCATTATCAGTTTTGGTTTTCTTTATGCTGTGGTCAGTAGTTCAAATCCTATTTTCTAGAGGATATCTTGCAAGACAAGTTGAGGATTAATAGATAGGCAGAAACTTAATAAGAATACTTTAATCCCAAAGGCATGAAGAATCCTTCAGATTTAAAAAATGATTATCAATTTTGGGAGATTACCAAGGATTTAATTGATCAATGTATTGATATCACTCTTAATTTAAGTCAAAGCGGTCATCCAGGTGGTTCACGTTCAAAAGTTCATGGTATGCTAATTACTTTACTTTCAGGTGCTATGAGATGGGATATTAGAGATCCAACTAAACGTTTCTCAGATAGATTTGTTCTGGTGGCAGGTCATGATAATCCAATGGTATATGCAACACTTGCAGTATTGAATGAATCTCTTAGAATTAAGTTTCAGCAAACACAAGATTCTAAATATTTAGTTAAGAATGAAGAAGAATTTCAGTTGATTTGGGAAGACTTATTGACCTTAAGGCAAAACAAGGGACTTCCAGGACATGCTGAAATGGAAGGTAAAACCTTATTTTTCAAATTTAACACAGGCCCGAGTGGGCATGGTTCTCCAGCAGCTGCAGGAGCTGCCTTGGCGCACAAATTAGCTGGTTCTGATGAAGTAAAAGTTTTTGCATTTGAGGGAGAAGGTGGTTTGAGTACAGGCGTTACTCTTGAGACGTTAAATTCAGCTTGGGGTCTTGGACTTGGAAATTTGGTTTATTATATTGATTGGAATGATTACGGCATTGATAGCCGTCCCTTCAGTAGTATTGTTAAATCAACTCCAGAAGAATTATTTGAAACAAGTGGTTGGCATGTAGAAGGTACAAATGATTGTGAAGATTGGGTCTCTTTTACAGAGGCATATTATGATCTACTTGTTNGTAATTCAAAATCAGAAATCCCAAAAATGATTTTTGCTAAATCTCGCAAAGGACGTGGTTATCACAAATTTGATGAGAAATCACATGGGGCGCCCCACAAGAGGAATTCTGAACTTTTTTGGAAAACTAAGGAAGATTTCGCATCTAAGTATGGAATAAAATTCAGCAATTTTGGTGAAGAAGCAGCTTCATCTAGGGAGGATCAGGTAAAGCAAGGAGCTTCATATTTAGAAACTATATTTTCGGTTTTACGTAATAATCAAGAATTAGTTGATTATCTCGCAAATCGCTTGGTTGAGTTGGGTGATTCAGTTCCAGATGAAATTTCATCTTGTAAAATTAAGCAGGATAATCCTCTTGATGATAAAGAATTGTTTAATTNTNCCAATTATCCTTCAGATTTATTCGCTAAACCTGGTGATAAAGTTCCGAATAGGGTAGGTTTTTCTAAAGTAGCTTCTTGGCTTAATACCTATTCTAGGAAAAATTACGATCGTCCTCTTTTTGTAGCAATGTCTGCAGATTTAGCAGATTCTACAAATATTTCTGGTTTCTCTAAAGGCTGGGGAGATATGGAGGATATGGGTATGTATAGTAAAGAAAACAATACTTCATCACCACTAATGCCTCAAGGAATTACTGAATTTGCAAATTCAGGTATGATGGCCGGTTTGTCGACAGTTAATTTCAATTCAAATACTTTAGATTCATTTAATGGTTTTATCGGTTCATTTAGTACATATGGTTCTTTTAGTTATCTAAAATATGGCCCTATTCGTCTTTTTAGTCAAGTCGCACAAGATTCGCAAATTAAGGTGGGTAAATTATTGTGGATTGCAGGACATTCGGGACCTGAGACTGCTGAAGATAGTAGAACGCATTTTGGTATTTTTGCACCNGGAGTTACCCAGCTTTTTCCTAAGGGTCACATAATCAATATTCATCCATGGGAGCATAATGATGTTGCACCTGCTTTGGCAGCTGCATTTTCAACAGATGTACCGATTGTTGTACTTCATCTAACACGCCCTGCAATTGAAGTACCAGATAGAAAGAAATTAGGGATGGCTAGTCATTTCGATGCTTCGAAAGGAGCTTATTTGATAAGAGATTATGATGACAGACCTAATGAGGGAGTAGTTATTGTAAGAGGTACAAGTTCTACCAATACAGTAGTTTCTATCCTAGATGAAATAAGTTCAAAATATAACGTAAAAATTATTTCAGCTATATCTTACGAATTATTTGACAGGCAAACTTCCGATTATAAATCTTCCATTATTAATGAACAAGAATGGACAGATTCTATGATTATTACGAATACAGGCTTAAGCGTTATGAAGAATTGGATCTCGAATAGAGTGGTATCTGATTATTCCCTGTCACCAGATTGGGATAATAGGTGGAGAACNGGCGGAAGTCTAGAACAAATTATTGATGAAGCACATTTAAGCCCTCGATGGGTTATGGAAGCAATCGAGAAATTTACAACAGAGAGAGCAGATAGATTGGAAAGATTAAAGAGGCAAATTCCTGAAAATTAATATGTCTTACGATAACTTTCCAGTTGCAGTTGTAGATAATGGCGGCCAGTGGACACACCGCGAATATAGAGTTCTAAATTATTTAGGATGCAGGGCAGAAATAGTTTCTAACGTTACTCCAATTGAAGAATTAGACAGGTTTCAAGCTTTAGTTTTGTCAGGTGGAGCTCCGCGAATTGAAAGCGAATCAGAAGCTTTAGGTCTGATTTCAGAATATTTAGATTTAGAGAAATGGCCAATATTAGGTATTTGTGTAGGTCATCAATATATGGCTACACATTTCCAAGGTAAAGCAGGTCCAGCAACAATACCTGAGTTTGGTTCTTCCTTAGTTTCACTTATTGANGAAGGATGGATATTGAAAGGATTTCCAAAAGAATTTAATGTTTGGGAATCTCATAACGATGAGGTTCATGAAATGCCTCAAGNATTCAGAATCATGGCCTCTTCTGATNCATGCCAGGTTCAAGTAATGCAACATGAAACNCTTCCATATGCAGGTGTTCAGTATCATCCTGAGGTTGAGAATACTGAATTTGGTGCTGAGATATTTCAAAATTTTTTAGATAAAGCTATTGAGTGGGCAAAATAGGGCATGTTTTTTTTCTAGAAACATCTAGGTCATTAATATTTAAACCGGTTGTTGATGAATACTTATGGCAGACCTCATTACTAGATTATTTAGTTTAGGTTCAAAATTAAAAGATCTTCCAGAAGATAAAGAAAAAGCAATTAGCGGTTATGGTTTTTATGATTGGGGTAAATCAGCTTTTGAGTGTAGTGTTACATTAGCAATTATTCCTATATGGTATACAATTTTATTTTTTGAAGCGAATGGGCTAACGACTTCAATTTTTTCACAAACAATGACTGCAGATGCAGTTATGTCTTTAGTTATTGCGATATCTACACTTTCAGTTGCAATAATAAGTCCGCCATTAGGCGTTATAGCAGATAGAAGGTTAGTCAAAATGCGCTGGCTTAAGATTTTGACAGTAGTTGGAGCTGGTGGAACAATTCTATTAGCTATAGCTCCGTTTTTCGGCAATGCAGCTTGGATATGGATTATGGTTATGTATCTTATTGCTAATGTAGGATTAAATGGGGCTGGAGTATTCTACAATGCACTTTTGCCTCATCTAGGAGAACANGAAGAACTAGATGATATTTCGAATAGAGCTTTTGCATATGGTTANTTAGGTGGAGGAATTTTATTGGTTNTTCATTTTGNATTAATACAGATGATAACTGCAGATTGGGTGATTCCGTTTTGTTTGGCTTCTGCAGGGATTTGGTGGTATGGTTTTGCTTTAATNACNTTTAGTTGGGTTCCTGAGCCTCCTGTTGAAAANGANATGGAAAAATTAAAATTTAGAGATGCAGCAAGATTTGCAGTTGGCGAAGTTAGCCAAACATTGAAAGATTACAAATCATTTCCACATCTTTTCCTTTACATGTTCGCTTATTTTTTATTCATTGATGGTATCAATACAGTAACTGCTTTAGCGGGTGTTTATGGTACTACAGTTTTAGGTATTGGAACTTTAGGTTTGTTAGGGGCCCTTCTCATAGTACAATTTGTAGCAGCCCCATCAGCTATTTTGTTTACTAAATTGGCTGAAAGCAAAGGAACCAAGCAAGCATTAATGATTTCGATAAGTGGTTGGGTAGTTCTTTGTTTTGCAGGCCTTTGTTTCGCTCCATTAGAGTTGGAAACACACGAAGAACATGATATTCTTTTTGAATGGGATGAAACGGAAGAGGCTTATTCAGTTCATGTGTCCTGGTCTACACTTGAATTGGCTCAAAAATTAGAGTATGAAGATGAGGAATTCAATGAGCAAGCATGGGCTAAGGAATGGTCATATCTTCTTCCAACAAAGCCTAATGTTGATGAAGAAGAGTTATTAGTTTGGTCTTGGGGAGATTCTGAAGATGAACCGGATAAAATTTTACTTAAAGATATTCCCAATTCAAATATAACTTTGTTTATTTCTTCGGTAGATGATACTCGTTTTAGTGTGAGTGTTTCTGGAGACTTATTAGACGGAGCTGCAAGCGTAGGCGAGGACCATCCAACTAATTTAGGAGATGGTGTATTGGATAGCATTCCAATTTGGGCTAGAGATAATGTCTGGAAGCCATTAGGAATGAGTGTTTTCGTTCAGTTTATAGTACTTGGTTGCTTCATGGGATCATTATTGGGAGGATCACAGGGTCTTGCACGTAGTTTATTTGGTCAAATTGTTCCAGAAACTAGAAGTACGGAGTTTTACAGTTTCCTTGGTTTTTTCAATAAAGTTGCAGCCTTTTTAGGCCCTACAATTTATTTCTTTATGACTGTAATGTATGACAGCCGTGCAGGAATATTTAGTATTGCATTCCTACTTTTATTGGGCGCAATTTTACTTTATAGAGTAGATATTGATGCAGGAATAAGAGATGCAGATGCTGAAGATGCTCGTATACGAAAAATGTTAGACGAAAATAGGGATTCTGAAGCCATTAATGAGTCGTAGGCAAAAGATATTAGAAGCACCAAAAAACTTTAAGAAAAAGCTTAAAGATTTCAATGAGAAGAGGAAGAAACCGAGAGAGCCAATAACTACCAAAGCTTCAATGTTTAGTATTTTTTCATGGGCATTTTATGATTTAGGAAATACAATATTTTCAGTTCTTATAGTTTCTTTTTATTTTGGCCTTTGGGTTGTTAGTGATGAAGTAGGCGGAACTGATTCAGATTATGGGTATGCTAATGCAGCATCAATGGCCTTAGTATTTCTTACAGCTCCACTAATTGGAGCACTTTCAGATCAGGCTAGGCGTAGAATGCCTTTTCTTTTTGTTACCACTCTTGCTTGTGTAGCCTTTACAGCAGTTTTAGGTTATGAGAAAGATGGTTGGAGTAAAAGTACAATATTAACAGTTTCATTGATTTTTTTTATAATCGCTAACTATTTTTATCAAGCAGGACTTATATTTTATGATTCAACTTTAGCAACAATATCTACCCCTGGAAACAAAGGTAGAATAGGCGGAATAGGGATAGGCGTAGGATATGTTGGTTCCCTTATAGGAATATTATCAGCCTTATACATTACTACGGTTTTAGGTTTTCCTTATCCAGCCGTATTTCAAATGACTGCGATGTTATTTTTGATATTTGCAATTCCTTGTTTCATCTTTGTTAAAGAAACCCCTGAAGATAATTTTTGGCCTAGCTTGATGATACTCATGGCTATTCTTTTGGGTATAAATGCTTGGTTACTCGAGGGGTCAATTAGCTACATTCCACTGTTTTTTGCAATCTGGTGTGTCTTTTCCTCTATGAATACTAAGTCAACACCACTTTTTAGAGATGGTTCAATTATTAATGCGACAGCAGGAACATTTACTCAACTTAAAGGAACTTTGTCAATGTTAGGTAATTTTCCAGGTCTATCTAGGTTTTTAGTTGGTAGAGTATTTTACACCGATGCTGCAAACACATCAATAACTTTTGCAGCCATTTACGTTCGTGAAGAATTTGGTATGGAAGATTCAGAAATTGCAATATATACTATGATTGGAGTTTTCTCTTCAATTGTTAGTGGTTTCCTTTGGGGTTATTTGGTAGATATAGTTGGTCCAAAGATTACGCTTAATGCAGTACTATGGTTCTGGTTTGCTTCTTTCACATTATTAATTTCGACGGTTTGGTTAGGATTACCAACATGGATGATTTGGCTTGCACCTTTCTTAGCTGGAATTGCTTTAGGAGGAACTTGGTGTGCAGATAGGCCATATATGCTAGTTTTGACACCACCACGTTACATAGGCCAATTTTATGGTCTGTACAGTATGGTTGGACGTTTTGCAACAATAATAGGTCCGTTGTCCTGGGCAATTATTGTTGATGAATTGGGTTTTGGAAGGCCCGCAGCTATTGGTTTCCTTTTCATCGTAATGATTATTGGCTACATTATTCTTCAGAAAGTGGACGATGAGCCTCGAGAATGGCCTCCAGAGTTACAAGCTGATTACGAACCAGAACCTCCACGTGGAGCTATTGGACGCTCACGATAACCACTTTAATGTATACCTAGTGGGAATATTATGGAACGTCGTATAGATCACTATTTGGAAAGATTAGTATCTCCAGATTCAATGACTTTTTACAAGGCAGTTTGTGAATTTGCTGAAGAGAGAATTGAACCTAATTATCTAAATTGGGAACGTAACCATGAATTGATTCCAGAAGATATTATTGAAGAAATGGGCCAAATGGGCTTGTTTGGAGTTACAGTTTCTGATAAATATGGAGGACAAGGAGGTAATCAATTAGATTTAATTTTGATGGGTTTGGCATTAGGCTACCACTCCCAATCATTGGCAATAACTCCTGGAGCTGCAATGTCTTTAGGAGCTAAGCCATTACAATTATTTGGTACTGATGCGCAGAAGGAAGCTCATCTTCCTGATTTGGCAGCTGGAAAAAGGATGTTTGTTTTCGGTTTGTCTGAACCTGGTAGAGGTTCTGATGCTACAAATCCACAAGTTACAGCCAAAAGAATTGGAAATAAATGGATAATTAAAGGTGAGAAATGCTGGTCTACAAATGCCAAATGGTCTAGTCATGTTGTAGTTCATGCAATGACTAGTCCTGAATCTAAACCTGGTTATCGTACTACTTGTTTCATAGTACCTATGGATGATCCTAATGTGTCTTATCAGGAAATGGCAGGTAAGGATTTGTGGATTCAGTCTTCTACTGGTTCTATCACTTTTGATGAAGTAGCAGTAACAGATGAGGCGATACTAGGAAAGGAAAATGAAGGGTTCAAAGTTATG
>PBGF01000014.1 GCA_002718915.1 Methanobacteriota archaeon
AACGCCTTTTTCCATACTATCTATTTTCCGCACCATCAAATAATCTTCTCATTCCAATTGAATCTTCTAATGTTTTAGTAAGGATGGGAAACTCCTTATTTGGATTTTGATCACACCTAAAGAAAATCAAAGGAATTTCTTTCTCGTTTTCATCCATTACTACAAAATCATAACCCGCCATACGATTACTATTACTAACTCCTCTAGAATTTTTCCTAACTTTGAAACTGAAAGGTTGAAATAATTTATATCTTTTATTTCTAAATCTAGGCCAATTAACAAACCTCCAGACAAAATACCCATTATCTAAGTCTAAAAATATTTCTTTTTGTCTGACAGTCAGAGACAAAAATAGATTGAAGAGCCCTATTCCTAGTAATAGCAGGGACATCTGAATATCTTCCCCGTTCAAATCAATAATACTTATACTTCCAAACAGCGTAAGAGTTACACCAAACAACAGGTATGGCAACATCTTAAAAAAGGTAAAAATAAAAGAAATTTGGGGAGTCATTACAAAATTATAATACTGAGATTTATCAACAACCCATGTTTCAGATAGGCCAGATAACATATTTAAATTTTCATTGTGCTGTACAGTAGCATAAACTCCCAATACGTTTGGCCCCATGCTATTCGATTACATTGCAGTATTAATTTTTTTCTCTAAGGTAAACCTTAAATTCAGTGCAGATAGGCTAAATTTATGTCAAAATTTATGTATTCAGGAAGCTATACTTCAGATGGAGTAAAAGGACTTTTGAAAGAGGGCGGAACGGCAAGAAGAGACGAAACAAATAGAATTGTAGAATCATTAGGCGGCAAATTAGAAGCTTATTATTGGTGTTACGGAAGTACTGATTTTCTTGCTATAATGGAATTTCCAGACCATACTACAGTTACAGGCATGGCACTCAACATAGCCGCATCTGGTAAATTTAAAGGAAATATTACGCCATTAATTACNGTAGAAGAAATGGATGAAATGGTTAAAGTCAACTTAGGCGATTATAGANTGCCTGGNGACTAAATAGGCGAAAGATCCAGNCTTCCACTCCACAAATCCAANCCNCTAATTCTGCAAGGAAAGCGTTGACCTAATTCTAAAATTACAGAGTCATGTTCAGAATTTTCACTAGATTCATCGACTAATTTTAAACCATAATCATCTACGTTTAATTNCCTNCCATCNCCTAATTGATTAACATGTAANCTNCCCTGAANNGNNCCATCATCAAGTAAATCTAGGAAAATCCAAGGCATNNTTAATCCTACAACNCTAGCAGGCCANACTTTCTCATTTAATTCAATATTCTCATTNGAATCTAGAGTTCCGCCTCTCAACAAATGAAGGTGGAAAATATTTGCAGTTAATTCCCATTCGATAGATTTAGCAATTCTACTATTAGAAGTACANATTTCAGCATAATCTTTCACTTCTTTTTCAGAATGTATCCATTCTTCACCTCTTAAAAAAGATTTTAATTGACGATGAACGATTAAATCCGCATATCGACGTATAGGGCTTGTAAAATGTACATAAGCATCTAAATTTAATCCAAAATGACCTATATTATCAGAAGAATAAAAAGCTCTTTGNAAAAGGTAAAACAAACCATGATCAACAATTCTTCTTGTAGATTCTTTTAAAGAAGTAGCTTTTTCTTGNGCAGAACGTAAAGCTTCTAATATGTTTTTACGCGCTTCTGGATCTAATACGTTTTTCAAATAATCTGCGATATTTTCTTCATCTTCTACTTCTAAGCCTGAAATTTCAATGTTTCCACTTTGAGCCCAGTTGCCCAATAAATCAGCCAATTCAGCTTCATCTGATTGCCCTATTTTCTTAGTGCTAGATTGAGGCAATTGAATATCAATATCCATTTCAACAAATTTAGCATTTAATTCTTCTACTTCTGGATTGTCNGGTGGAGCATGATTTCGCCAAGGTAAAGGCGCATTTTTATCACCTAATAAGATTCCAATAGAATTATTTGCTTCAACCATGAAGGTTTCTATCATCTGAGTCGCTTCATTTGGCCATTTAACCTTGATTTCTACAGAATCATCATTTACACGAGGCCTCAATTCAGAAGAATTTAGGTTTAATCTAGTTTGCTTTTTACGCAACTCTTTAGCTAAAGTAATCATATTTTCAAAACGAGGATTTCCAACAACATCTTCATAAGATAAATTTTCCTTTACAAGAATCAAACTTTCAAAAGCTTCTACGTTGCCAACAGTCCAATCATTTTCTATTTCTATCGAAAGTGCCATTGCTAACCTAGGAACTTTTTCTTTTAATGAGCACAAATTATCAGAAAGCTTTGAAGGAAGCATAGGTAAAACCGTATGAGGCAAATACACCGAAGTAGCCCTAGTTTTGGCTTCATCATCTAATGCAGTATCCGGTAAAATATAATTGGAAACATCAGCAATAGCAATCCACAGTGTTTTTTTGTCTTCTTCTTCAACTAAACAAACAGCATCATCAAAATCTTTTGCAGTTTTTGGATCTATAGTTACAAACGGTAATTCTCTCAAATCTTTTCTTCCTTCACGTAAGGCNGTGTCTACATCAACATCAGGTATTCTTTCAGCAATTTCAGAAAGTCTAGNATCATAATTTCTACCAAAAGGATTATCATTATTTAATCTAAGATGTTTTAATCTCAAATCTAATAATGTAGCTGCATCTATCAATCCTTTCTTTACNAATAAAAAAGCAATACATGGGAAAGGATCATTAAATCTCAATTTGGATGAAATAATTGCATATTTTTTTATTTCTCGAATTAAATCAAAATCTTTCCATTTTAAAATAGATTCTTTTTCTGACAAAGAACAGTTTTTAGGCANCTCATCATTATTTATGAGACAAATCCATATTTTTTCAATTAATNATTGNGAATCGTCTAATTCATTTTCAATATTGAATTCTCGATTGAANTGGTGTCTCCATTCATTTATATTTTGTTCAATTTNACGGATATCTACGATATTCCTCANTTNAAAAAAAGAATNTTCACNAAGTATAAACCATTCATTTCTTTTTTTTGAATGAGCCAATATTTCATCAACTTTACTTTTTAATTGTTTATTTTCTTTATCATTTAATTTTAAGTTCTCACTAGATATAAGAAAATCCATTATTGTTTTTGAATTCCATTTATCATTCCATAATTCTTCATTATTTCCAAAGTGTGTTGTAATCCTTTTCCAAAGTTTCTCTTCTGGAGATGCGAATATTTTTTTATTTTTATTTTTTTTGCCCATTATTTAGGTAATAATATCCAAACAGCCACACAAAACAATGAAAAACCAAAGATTCTATTGATTAAGATTCCTGATGCTTTATCACTGAATTTTTCTTTAAGAGCACTTCCAAACAAGCCCCACCCCATCCATCCAATTAATTTAATTCCAACATTTAATGCTACAATAATCATTTTACTAGTGAAAGCAGTTCCAAAAATCGTTCCAAAAGTAGTCATTAAGATAAGTAAATGTATGAATGCTTTACCATTAACAACTTGTAGCATAATTCCAGTGCCAATGTTNAGTTTTTCATCAGAAATATTTTCATTATCTACAGAATGAGAAGTTGAAATATGATAAGAAAGGTAAATTATGTAGAGAACGCCAATNTAAGTTAATCCATTTAAAATATTTTGATTTTCTTCTATGAATAAGGCACCATATGCAACAATAGCCCCTAGAATCAACCATCCGATAACCATTCCGGAAATTAAAGGCAAACTATTTTTGAATCCGTAACGTGAACTGTGTGCAGCAGATAGTAAATTATTTGGACCTGGGAGAAAAGAAATGGGCAAAGTAAATGCCAACATAACTACTAATTCTGCCACATCCATTTTGGACCTACAGCGAATAGAACTTATTGTTTACCTNGAAATNAAGAAAAAAAGTAACCCCATCAGAATATAAGCCCATTTCAATAGAGCTTTATGCCTTCAGCAGTAACTGAATTGGAAGAGATAGCTACACGAATTTATGAGCAATTGAACACAGGTAAAATCCCTGAGATGTCAATTCCTACACGTAGTAAGAATAACATAATATTTGATGAAAAATCAAAAGTTTGGAAATATGGAAATTCAGAGACGACTCGAACGGCAAAAAAATTGGATGGGGCGTATATGCTTCTAAGAACGACATATCTTTTAGANTTCATAAGNGAAATGTCAAGTCAAAGTAAATCATCAACATTAAGAGAATTATATTATATTTCAGAAGCCTGGGATTTAGGCAAATTTCATGCACAAGATGAATCAAATAANCTNATTGAAGATTTAGAAATAGTCACACATTTTCAAAGAGAAGATTTCAAAATTAGNCCGGANGAAGATGGAGCTAAAGTATTGGGNGATGTAACATTAACAGAAATAAATCGNAAGGGTCAACCAATGAANATTAATTGTCGAAATGATGTNGGAGATACAGGATACAATATACCTTACAATGTAGAAGATAACAAAATAACATTTGATGATTTTGGAAAATCTACATGTATAATTGCGATTGAAACAGGAGGAATGTTTGACAGATTAGTAGAAAATGGTTTTGACGAAACACATGAAGCTATTTTAGTTCATATCAAGGGACAGCCAGCAAGATCAACTAGAAGATTTTTACAAAGGATGCATCATGCGTCAGGCCTTCCTCTTTTGTTGTTTACAGATGCAGATCCGTGGTCTTATAGAATATATAGTTCAGTAGCATATGGCGCAATCAAAACAGCTCACATTTCNCATATTTTAGCAACACCTACTGCAAGATATTTAGGAGTCACGCCTTCAGATATAATTAATTATGAATTGCCTGCAGACGATCTTACAGATAGAGATAAAAGTGCATTAAAATCGATTTTAACCGATCCAAGATTTAAGAGTAAATATTGGCGTAGTGAAATTGAATTACAATTAGAAATTAATAAGAAATCAGAACAGCAGGCTTTAGCTAAATATGGGCTTGATTTCGTTACGAATACTTATTTGCCAGAAAAATTGAAGGAAATGAATATAATTTCTTAATCTGCATACTTATCAGCACCTTGAAAGTGCAACGACACATATTCTTCATCTCCTACAACCCAACTATCATGCGGTTGAGGACCTATGTAAAACAAATCTCCAGGTTTCATGGTGTGAATTTCCCCATCTTTGAATGCGCAAGTAGCTTGTCCTGAAATGACCATTCCAAGGTGTTCTATTTCACAAAAGTCAGTACCAGATAGGGGAGAAACATCAACAGACCATTTCCATCCAGGTTGGTAAGTCGCACGTCCAATAGTCATTTCATCAAATTTAATAATTTCAAATTTACCTTTTTCAAATTTTCTTATTTCGTCAGGTTTTTCAAATCGCTTTAGGATAATCTCGTTCATAATACTCATACAAGCGCATNAGTCATAAGGCCTTTGACTTCTTCAATATGAGCATCAATGCTTTCTTTANTCCAATGTTCGGTTTTTATTGGATCTAAAATATCAACTTGAACTTCTCCAGGATAAAACTCCATAGTTTTTGCAGGCCATCTTTTGTGAGCATTATGCAAAATAACTGGAACTATGGGCAACCCAGTAGCAATAGCTAAATGTGCAAAGCCTTTTTTGAAAGGTAATAATTCCCCATCTAAACTCCTTGTACCTTCGGGCCAAATCCAAATACTAAGATTATTTTTCTTAACAAAAGAAGATAAATTATTCATTGAGGAAATTGCCTTTTCACGGTTGCTTCTATCAATTAATAAGTGGCCAGAAAGCCAATATACTAATCCAAAAAAAGGAATCTTTATTATTTCTTTTTTCCCAACACCACACCCTCCATAAGGGCAGAGAGCCATCCCAACAAAAATATCTAACGCAGAAGCATGATTCATTACATAAATCGCAGGTTTAGTTTCAGATATTCTGTGATAATTGGAATATTTTATTTTTGTACCTGTTATTCTTGTAATAAAAGGCCCTATCATTTTTCCAGTAAAATTTCCTAATTTAATTCTCAAATTACGAAATGGTAAACATACAATCATCAAAGATATCGAGATTAGAGACCAAAATGAAATCCAAAGAGATCCAATAATAAATCGTAAGGTTAGTGAAATTATATTTACTTTTTTAGCACCCATAGAGCACTAGTCATAAGTTTCTAAAATACTTTCAAATTCCTGTGCGATGCGAATATCATTGTCCGTAATTCCGCCCTTATCATGAGTAGTAGTAGCAACAATAACACGATTATATTCACAAACAGTCATATCTGGATGATGATTTATTTTTTCAGCAACTTCAGCCAATTTATTGATAAATCCTACAGCTTCTTTAAAATCCTTGAATGTAGTTTCTCGTACTAACATTTTATCTTCAGAATCATAATCCCAAGGACCAATCATTCTGGTTCGACTTGCAATTTCGTCATCTTTCAGTAAGCCCATTATCCATGGGACGAAATCAACACTATTTATCTGTAACTCAACAACACATTTTAATTACCCTTCAAAGTGCGAAGATTTAGAAATGGCCACAATAGAAGAAAAACCAGGGACAGTTTCTTGGATTTTAGGCAATCTGCCTTTTGTTGCAATTATAGAGGGAGGATTTCTTNTTTTATTCGGTATAGTAGCCTATATTTATTCAGGACAGGCATCGATTACAGCTTTGATTCCTTCTATCTTTGGTTTAGGAATTTTGTTTCCAGGATATGTGGCTTACAACAGCCCAGATATGGCAAAACACGCAATGCATGTTACTGCAGTACTTGCTTTACTCGGAGTATTAGGTAGTTTAGACTCAATTTTAGGATTTTTAGATGGAGAATATAGTCTCGCAAATATTTCCAAAGGAGTATTATTGATAATTTGTGGAGAATATCTGTATTTTTGTATATTGTCTTTTAGGGCAGCAAGAATAAAAAGAGAGCAAGAAGCNNTACAACAACAATGAATAAATTACAAAGAAATCAGTACGCCGTTGGCATGTTTATTGCAATCATTCTAGCAATTACTTATGTCCCTCAAGTTAATTCAATTTGGGAAGAATATTTCGTAAATCCAATTCAATCAGACGCTTGTGAAGTAGGAGATTCGGACTGCGATAAATCAGGAGCAAAATATAATATTTACAATACAATTGCATATGGTTTTTGCTTCTTTCTATTTTTTACAATAATAAATGAATTATTAGAATATGGGGGAATAGTTATAGATGATAAATTTGTATTTAATTCAATACCTTTATTAATTTTAGGAGGCGTAGTTAGAGTTCTTGAAGATGCAGATGCATTTGAACCTCCAATTCAATACATCATGATTTCTCCATTAATTTATGGAACAATAACTGCAATTGCTTTATTTTTCATAGCCTTGGGAGTTTGGTTATCTAAAAGTGAACTATCATCTAAAGAGAAAGCAATAGGTTTGATCGCTTTTGCAATAGGAAGTTATGGTCTTTGGTGGTATTTTGCTCCAGGAGAATGGATACATCCCTCTTCTTGGAGTTTGATTGTATTATCTGCAGTAGCTCTTATTGCAGAATTTTTACGTAGTAAGCCATTAAAAGATCCGATAATGTTTTTTGGAATATCGAGTACTTTACTAGTAATATTAGCATATCTTAATCTTGCTCAAAATGAATTGGTCAATCCAGAGATGCTTTGGGATACTGTAATAATTGCAGGTATTTTAACAATTTCAATATGGTTTTTAAGTTGGTTTATTTCTAATTACGGGATTCCAAATGTTATGTTTGTAATGTTATTTATTTTATTTTCATTTAATTTATATTTAGTAAAAGAGGTAGATAATAGTTCCGAAATTATAATGCTAATGAGCTTAGGAATACTTATTTCTTTAATGGGAAGTTTTGCCTTTCATCATACTAAATGGATGCCAGCTGCACATATGTTAAATCCATTATATTTGACACTTTATTTTGGGCACTTTATCGACGGTTCGGCAACATTTTTAGGAATTGATAAATATGGATATGTCGAAAAGCACGTATTGCCTACTTGGTTCATAGAAACTTTTGGTACAGCCATAGTTATGCTACCTCTGAAATTTTTAGTAGTAACTGGGGTGATAATCGCCTTAGAGAATGAAGAACATAAGGAAGATCAAAAACAAATGATTAGTTTGTTAATTTTGTTCTTATTAGCTTTAGGTTTAGGTCCAGGTACTAGAGATATTTTGCGAATAATGTTTGGCACATAAGACATACTATTCTAGTTAGGAAACCTTAAAGTACTCTCACGAGTGATTCACAAGTATGCAGATGTTAAGAAAGAGCCTCATTGCAATGGCTTTTTTCAGTATTTTACTTTTAGCACAACCAAGTGAAGCTGAAACATCTGAAGATTTTAATGATTTAAATTTATTTTTTTATGGTGATTTAGATAACGGAAATGGAAATGTTTCGACATTAGCGCCAGTTTCAGAAACAGATACACAAAGTGACTGTCCACAGGAATCGAATAGGCTTTCATGGCCTGGACAAGATAGACAATGGACTAGTGTTGGAAGTTGGATAGTAGATTTAGATACTCCGGGATCAATTGCTTCTGGAGAACATATGTTCACAATTTGGGCAAATTCAACTCAAGGAACAGTTGAAGATGTTCAGTTTAGAATTTCAGTAACAATAGGCGGAGGAACTGCAGATGGGCAAGCAACTTCTCAATCAAAGACGATTACAGATTCATCTGAGGAAGCAACTAAATTTGAAATATCATTTGAGTTAACAAATGAGTCTTTTAATCAGAATGATCAATTAGAGGTAGAAATAGAATATTCAGGAGGAGACCCTGGTCAAAATCCAGTAACGGGCGGCCAGTCAACAGAGCAAATTGTAATTTTAACTTCTAGTATTGAACATCCTGCAGGAATTACAGGGGCAATAATCAATCATTTTCAAGCAGATTTTCCAATAATTAGTATAGAAGACTCTGCAGAAAGAGTAGCAGTATCAGTTACAGTTTGGAGTGCTTTTGGAACATCAGATATTAACCCTAATGAATGGACTTTAGGAGTTGTTGGAGCGTCTTCAGGAAATCAAGGTTATACTGCAGATTTCAGTAGTAAATCAATGCAAAATGGTTCTTACAAAGCTTCTTTCTATTGGTATTACAATGATGCTCAGGCAATAAGTGACACATATTCGTTTTATATTCAAGCCAAAGATATTCAAGATAATCACTGGAAAGTATTTTCTAATCAAGAATTATATCTTGTGATACATGGTTATGAAATAGATAATGTAATATCTCCAGGCAATATTCAGATTAATAATCAAACAGGAATTTCTAAGGTAAAAGCAGGTAATTCATTTACTATTGATATTACAGTTTCAGCAGAAGGAGACCCTTTAGTTGCCTATAACCCGATTCCAGTTACAATAATTTGGGTTTCTGGAGGAAATGAAATAGTATTGTATGAAACTGCAGTATTTGCAACACCAGGAGCATCAGCATCAACATCTTTCAGATATACGTTCGATAGTAATGGAGAATATCTAATCAAAGTAATAATTGATAGAAATAATGTAGTTGTAGAATCAAATGAAAATAATAATGTAGCCGAATTTATTCTTGTAGTTGCAGAACCAGAAAAAGAAGACTTTGTACAATCTTTAATTGATGAAGTCACTGAAGGCGGAACAGTAACGCTACTCGCCCTTGTTTCAGTTACTTCAATAGTTCTAGCAGGTTATTTTGCAACTAGAGGTAAGGAAGAGCTAGATTTTGATTGGGAGGAAGATGATGACTTCTGAAATGGAGATTAGAGGCTATAAGCCAGCAGACGAAACATTTTATGATTACAAAGATGAGGAAGAAACCCCAAGAGGCACACATCATACTAAAGAAGATGATGAAGACATCAATAATTCAACGATTGGACGATACGCATCTGGAGAAGATTTCAAACATTGGCCATTCAAAGTAGGGAATGCAATGACTAGTAACGTTCCAGAAGATGTTCAACACAATGTCAACGATGGCGGAAGTTCAGGATATTCTTCCATGGGTCATTTTATGGAAGAAGATGGCGCTAAAGAACAGGCCTGGGTAGATCGTGAAAATGATAGTATTATTTCTCTTGCAATTAATAATTGGTTCGGTTTGAAGGGCTATATTTTATCCTTTTTTCCAAAGAAGGAATCTTAACCTTTTTCAGCCATTCAAATTCAGTAGTATCTTCCCATTGCGGTTCTAATGATGCTAAAAAATTTTCTAGTTCTCTAGCCATCTCGAATCCCGTCTTCAGTAATAGACACCAAAGCTTCATTTTCAGGTAAATGTGGAGAGTCTACCAAGCGACAAACACGTTTTCCAGCTTTACCTCTTCTTAAATATATTCTAAATTTGGAAGTGTGNCCTACAATATTTCCTCCAATAGGTTTTGTAGGGTCTCCAAAGAATGCAGCAGGATTTGATGAAACTTGGTTTGTAACAACAACAGCAGCATTATTCAGATCTCCAAATCTAGCTAATTCAGTCATGTGAGCATTAATTTTTCCTTGTCTATCTGCAAGAGTCCCTCTTCCGATATATTCAGCACGGAATGCACCAGTTAAGGAATCAACAGCTAACATTTTGATAGGGCGTTCTTTTGCTATCTCATTAACTTTTTCTACCATTAACATTTGTTGATGAGAATTATACGCTCTTCCTACATGTATTTTACTCAAAACTTCATCGGGATCTAAATCAAGAGCTTTAGCCATTGATATAATTCTTTCAGGTCTGAACGTATTCTCAGTATCAATAATAGCAACATCTCCTCCAAGTCCTCCTTGTTCAATTGGAAGTTGAGCATTTACAGCTAATTGAAGAACAAATTGAGTTTTACCAGAACCATATTGACCATAGAATTCAGTAATAGATTGAGTTTCCACGCCCCCTCCTAACAATTCATTAAATGCTTCAGCTCCTGTTGTAAGCTTCCCAACAGTAGCTCTTTTTTCCATTAATTCAGTTCCAGTCAGAAATGAACCAATATTGGCAGCTTTTCTGGCTTCCATTATGAATTTAGAACATGATTCTTTTCCAATTCCTGTGGCNTCCGAGAGGGTGCCAGGTGCTTGCGTTCCTATTGCCTCAAGAGTATCGTAACCCGCTTCTTTTAATTTTTCTGCGATTGCAGGTCCCACTCCAGGCAAATCTTCTACAACTTTTACTTTTGCTTCGCTCATTTATGCCTCCTTGTAATGATTAAATCGAGGTTGGAAAATCAAACCTTGATCTGTCAAAGAATCTAATATTTCATCAAGCATAGGTCCATCTATTCCCTCTAATGAAACAGCTATACCCAAATCATCGTAATATATTCCGTCGCCTTCGTCTAATTTTTTAATTGTTTCTAATATTTTATTTTCATTATCAGAAGATTCTAGTGTAGGTTGTTCTTCTTTCTCAACAACCTCTTCCTTAGATTCTTCTTCAACAGGAACCTCTTCAGTTTCTTCTATATTCTCACTTGCTTCTTCTTCATTTACAGAAGTAGTATTTGCAGGTTCAAATTCACCAGTAAAATTAGTAGTTTCAGCAGAATTTGTTTCTCCGTTAGCTAATTTTGTTAAACAATCGTATAATAGTGCACTGTAATTTTCAACAGCAACAGTAGGATAGAAATCTTTAGCTAATTTCATCCCATCTTTTTCACGAATAGTTAAATTCATTTTATTATATTGATCATCATCAGTACCATATGCTTTTGTTGCATTAATACGTTTGATTAGTTCTTCACAGGCCTTTATTGCCCAATGATTAATTTCATTCATAGGAACTGCCCTTACGCTTTCAGGTTGAACACTAACATAGGTTCTTTCACTATCTTCAGGCGTTCTTGCCCTAACTTTCCCAACACAAAGGATAGGAACTCCATTTTCTAGTTTAGATAATGCAGCTGCCCCCTCAGGGTTGTATTGTCCTGCTTGCAGATAGTAAAAATCTCCGTTTGGATCTATAACTCTTGCAGTATAGAACGGGTCGCTTTCTGAACCTCTGTTTTCTAATTGATCTAAAACTCCTCCAATTAGGACGCGAGATAATTTTCCACCAATTTCTGAAATTAGATAGGTAGGCGAGTATTCTCTGTCTTCTACATGTTTTTCTATTGCGCCATTTAATTCTTTAGCTAAGACAAGTACGCCAGGTTCTCTTCTTTGCGCCATTTAGCCCTCCAATGCAGCGAGAAATTGCCGAGCTGCGTTTGGCACATCGATTTCACTAGCAGCTTCACAAGATTTAGCAAAAAAGGATAAACCATATTCATCAGATCGTGCAAAACCTCTTAATTTCAATGGTTTTAGTAAGAGAGCATCTTCCATTTCTTCAACTAAAGCTTCAGGTCCAAAATTTTCTTTTACAAATTCCAAACATGAATTTAAATCTCTTCCAATTAATTTTTCAGTAATTTCTCTATTCAAATATGCAGTACATGATCCACTTCCATCGTCAAAAATCATTTTCACCCTTAAATCAGGTTCAGCATTTTTCCGATCATCACCATTTCGAATTAATCTTTTAGTTTCTTTATCTCTAAAAATAAGTCCACTTCCTTCTCTAATATTGAAGACATGCCCTTCGATAACTGCATCTGAAGCTCCATTACGTTCATCTAATTGTGCTAAAGTGTAGTTCATTCCAGCTTCATAATCTGAAAGTGAAGGAAGATCATCTTCTTCAAGCTCTGTAAATTTTGAATACTCTCCAAATTGTAAATCAGGTCCATTAAATTCTTTAACGTATGCGTTTTCTACTAAGTAAGCTTTTCCAGATACGATGTTGTGGTCTTCCCAAGAAGTAAATCGACAAGTTCCACTTTGATCGCCTATGTTTCCGCCATAAATTGTTTTTTCTTCACCTTTTATAGTTATTTTACGAGGTTCAACATCTATGACACGCAATTTAACAGATACATTCCTCATTCCAGGCTTGAGGTTAACTACTTCAGATTTCTGTCCAGCTTGATTATTGTTATTTTTAACAATTCCCAAATCAAGTTCTTGTAAATCCTTATCCTCAATTGCTTTTATGATTGCGCGATCTCCGATATTTACAGTAATAATATCATTCCAACTTTTAGTGTATGCGTTTGATATTTCAACAACATCATTTGGTTGAAATTTAAATTCGTCATTCCAAAAAGTATATCTTAGTTTACTACTAGAATCTCCGACTTCACCTTCGTAAATCGTCTTTTTAGATCCTTCTTTAGTATTGATTTCTTTTTTGTATACAGACACAATCTTAGCTTTGAAACTTACACTATTTTCTCCAGGTCCGACTTGAGCTAGTAGTTTTTCTCCTCCAACACTCAATTCATTTGGATTTCCATAATGTTTTCTTACTATAGATTCTTTTGCTGTAGCTAAATCAATTCCGTATTCATCTACATATCTTTTTAGTTCGTTTGCAATTACATTGCGTTCTAGCTTATCTCCGATAGCTTTTACGATATCGTCGATGTGTTTCTCAAAATTAGGTTCGTTTTCTTGCATTAGAGCATCTCCTTGTTTTTTAGATTCGGACTCCACCCAAATCTATCCATTACTACCAGTCAGGGTATATATACTTTTGGGTTTTACTCCTTTATACCCTAAATGCCTATAAGGTTGTAATGGGGTTTTACCTATCTCAGGGAAGTATTATAATCGGCCCCCTCGTCGCAAAAATAGGTTGATAACTTGAAAGTAGATGAATTAACACCAAGAACAGGCCGAGTAAACATGCCTGTTAAGGTAATAAGTTTGGATGAACCACGTTCCATGGATAATGGTACAATGGTTTGTGAAGGTTTAGTTGGAGATGAAACAGGTACAGTGATAATGAGTTTCTGGAACGATGAAATAGAAGTAGCTCAAAATGACGTAGTTTTGGATTTGAAAGACGCTAGGGCCAATTTAGTAAGAGGTCACATGCGCTTAAGCTTAGGAAAGAAAGGAAGTATGAAAGAATCAAATACTACTTTAGATAACATAAAGCAATCAGTAAATCTCTCAGATTTAGAATATGAAATGCCTCGTATGGGTGGAAGAGGAGGCCCAAGAGGTGGAGGCCGCAAACCTTCAGGACGTTGGGGAGATTTAATGAAACTCAAAAGAGAAACAGGTAACAAGAAATTCTTCAATAGAGATGAAATGACAGAAGATCAAATAGTCGCAGCCATTAAGGAAATGGGAGGCGAGTAACTCTGGCAAGAAGAGGGAGGCATAGGCGCAGAGGTCCAAGTAAAGCGCAACCTCCAGTAAGAAAAGATAAAAAAGTTCAAAAAAGGAATAAGCCTAAGGCAATGTTGGACGAAGGTCGTCGAACAGAAATGATTTATTTTTTAAAAGAAGTAGTTTCAGATGCAGGAGTATCTGATAAATTAGCAGAACCATTTATGGCGTCATTAGCAGCCAAAGGTTCAAGAGAATCAGTAAACAGCGCAGTAGAATTTTTAGATTCAAAAATAGAAGAAGAATTTATTTCTGAAGATACGCGTGATCCAATCAAAAAAATAATGAGACGTTTTACTAAATATCGTTAAATGGGTACAATTCCTAGAAGAAGTAATTTAGGGCGGCATTGGAATTTAAAAGAAGACGTAATTTTTCTAAATCATGGTTCATTTGGAGCATGCCCAATTGAAGTTCTTGATTATCAAAATAAACTAAGAGATGAACTTGAAAGCGATCCAGTAAATTTTTTCGACGTTACTTCCAAGCAATTATGGGCTGATGCGATAGCCGTATTTTCAAAGTTTATCAATGCAGATAAAGAAGGCTTAATTTTTGTTCCAAATGCAACATCAGGTGTCAATACAGTTTTACGTTCACTAGATTTGAAAGAAGGTGATGAGATACTTGCTTTAGATCATACTTACCAAGCTTGTTGGAATACAGTAGATTTTGTTACGGAAAGATCAGGTGCAAAGACAGTAATTGCAAAACTCCCATATCCTATTGAAAATTCAGAACAAGTAATTCAAACAATTTTGAGTTATACTACAAAAAGAACAAAACTAGCGTTGATTGATACAGTAACAAGCCCAACAGGAATTAGATTGCCGTTTGAAGAAATTGTGAAACAACTTCAATCTAAAGGAATAGATGTATTGTTAGATGCAGCACATGGACCCGGAATAGTTCCATTAGACCTAGAAAAGCTACAAGCAGCTTATGTTACAGGAAATGCACACAAATGGCTTTGCACTCCCAAAGGTGCAGCCTTTCTTCACCTTAGAGAAGATAAGAGAAATCAAATTCGTCCTCTTTCAATCAGTCATGGCGCATCAGTAGAGGGTAATACGGATGAAAAAATACGTTTAGAGTTTGATTGGACAGGCACTCAAGACATAACTCCATGGTTATGTATTCCTAAAAGTATAGAATTCATTAGTAGTCTGTTAGAAGGTGAATGGTCACAAATTATGAAGCATAATACAGATTTAGCAATTAATGCACGAAATATTCTTCTTAATGCATTAGGGACTCCAAAATTATGTCCAGATTCAATGATAGTGGGTTTATCAGCTGTAGTTTTACCAGAATCAAATATACCCATAACCTCAGTTTTAGAACCAGACCCTCTTCATACATTGTTATATGAGAAATATAACATACAAGTACCTGTTTTTGGCTGGCCACACCATAATAGACGTTACCTTCGTACTGCCTCTTATCTTTACAATTCTCTTGAAGAATATGAATATTTAGCAGAAGTATTGAAAAAAGAAATTTGACCGGACATTTTTAAAACAGGCAAATCTGCACTAAATTCCTATGAATTCGGATGACGATAATTTTGAGGATTTGCCAGAAGGTGAATTGGATGAAGAAGAATTATCGGAAGAAGAAGAATCTGAAGAGGAAGAAATTGATCCAGATGCCCCCCTCCGTCAACCCATTGTTGCAGTTTTAGGGCATGTAGATCATGGAAAAACTTCTCTTCTTGATTATGTAAGAGGAACCACAGTTGTCAAAAGAGAAGCCGGAGCAATAACTCAACATATAGGCGCTACAGAAGTGCCATATGAAACAGTTTCAAAGATATGTGGCCCTTTATTGAAAGAAGGAACAACAAATTTGCCCGGTTTACTATTCATAGACACACCAGGCCANCATTCATTTTCAACGTTAAGATCCAGAGGAGGCGCATTAGCAGACATTGCAGTATTGGTAGTTGATATCACTGAAGGATTTAAACCTCAAACTATAGAATCAATTAATATTTTGAAACAGCACAAAACNCCATTTATTTTAGCATTAAATAAAGTAGACAAATTGCCTGGATGGAGAACACACACAGGGTCATTTCTCGCTAACAAAGCAAATCAGAGCCAAACAGTACAACAAACATTTCAAACCAGAATGTATGAAATAATAGGAGAACTTGGAAATCATGGTTTTGATTCAGCATTGTTTACAGATATTCAAGATTTCCAGAAAACTATAGCCTTAATTCCAACTTCAGTAAAAGATACAGGAGAAGGCGTTCCCGAATTATTTATGATTTTAATGGGATTGGCTCAGAAATATCTTAGAGGCAGATTATTATTAGATGAGGGCTCCTCAGAAGGTACAGTTCTCGAAATTAAAGAAGAAAAAGGCCTTGGAAAAACCTTAGGTGTAATTATCTATAATGGAATATTAAAATCTAGTGATACTTTGATTATTGGTGCACAACCAGAACCAATAGTAACAAGAGTTAGATCTTTGTTAAGGCCAAAACCATTAGATGAAATTCGAGACCCTCGCCAACAATTTGATTCAGTAAAAATAATAGGTGCGGCAGCAGGTTTGAAAGTTGTAGCTCCAGATATAGAAGGAGTTGTTGCAGGAGCACCATTCTACAGCGCTTCTTCAGAAGATGAAATTGATGCAGCTTTAGATAGGCTTACGGATTCAATGAAGTCAAATGTAAAATGCACCGATGAAGGAGTAGTTATTCGTGCAGATGCTATAGGTTCACTAGAAGCCTTAGCTTACGAATTATCTGCTGTAAACATCCCTATTGTTAAAGCAGTAGTAGGTGACGTATCTAGAAGAGATGTAGTTACTGCAGACCCTTCAGATGAAGAATATAGAGCTATTCTGGCATTTAATGTAAAAGTACATCCAGATGCTAAGAAAGAGCTTCATGAAACAGGCGTCAAAATTTTTGAATCAGATATAGTTTACAGATTATTAGAAGATTATCAAGAATGGAAAGATAAAATAAAAGATAAACAGGCACAACATCTTAGAGAAGACTTTTCTCATCCAGGGAAGTTTGAAATTTTAGAAGGCCATACATTTAGAACTCGCGATCCAGCAGTCGTTGGAGTAAGAGTACTTGGTGGACGTATTGCACTTAATCAAGCTGTACTCAGAAATGATAATTCAGTAGTTGGTCACATTCGTTCACTAAGGTCTGGAGAACAAGTTTTGAAAGAAGCTTTGCAGGGAGATGAAGTAGCCATAGCAATAAGTGAAGCTACAGTCGGCCGTCAAATATCAGAAGGCGATGTTCTCTATATTGAGATGGATGAACGTGCAATTTTGACTATAAGAGAAGCAGGAGTAAAGCTAGACCCTATAGAAGAAGACATAATTACGGAAATGCAGAAAATCAAGAAAAAGGATCAACCTTTTTGGGCAAGATAGTTGCTTATTTTGAAGAATTAAACCAAGGAACCAATATAGAAGTATTAGATTTGTATTGAATATAATCTGGATCCTCTCCATATTTTTTGTCAGCCGAGGCTTCNAGGAAAGGCAATCCACTTACAAATATCAATAAGAAAGCAGTCCAAAGAGGNCCTATAATAGTCCACAATGGAGCACCATAAGTATAGCANAAGATAAAGATACCAAACCACAGAACAATATTTCCAAAGTAGTTAGGATGTCTACTATATTTCCAGAGGCCAGTGTTACACCATTTNTCCCCATGTAATTTATGATTAAATTTCGTATAATCAGACCAGGATTCTATAATGAATCCAATTCCAAACATTGTAATTCCTATGATCCCAATTGTATTTAGTTCAGTTGGCGAATCTAAACTATTGAAATAAATTACAGGCAANGAGGTCAAAAACACCCATAAAATTTGATAAACCCAGAATCCGAAGAAACTCCAGAATTTAGATCTGAGTTCATCAAAACGATTATCTTCTCCCCAAACCATAATTCTGTAAGTTAGATATATTCCTAATCTTAAAGACCACAATGCAAGCATAAGTGATGCTAGTATTTTTGGGAATGAAAAATCTTCACCCAACCAAAGNGTAAAGATGGCTAAAACTAGAAAATTAGAAGTACCGGCAAAATCTGTAACTTTGTCAATCTGCAGCTTGTAAGCTATAGCAAAAAAGCTTAATTGCATACAAACTGTGATTAACAGTGAAACCAGAATAAAATGTTCGTCGTTTTCTATAAGATTAACCATCTCGAGGTTTGGCCTCGTTCACCTTTAATTCGCGACCTTCGGCTTCATGTCCGTTTAAGGCCTCTATTGCAGCTGCAGCATCATCAGAACTTGCCATTTCGACAAATCCAAAGCCGCGGCTTCTACCGCTCATGCGATCTACGATAACTTTTGCGTCAGATACTTCTCCGTGCTCTTCAAAAAGCTCTCTTAGTGTGTCGTCTTTGAAAGACCATGGCAAGTTTCCTACATAGATATTATTACTCATTTCTTAAATCCTGTCTTGTTGTACCAAGACGACCTTCCAGAAAGAGCTCCATTTAAGGATTATCGCTTAAAATTCGTTGCCTAATTCTCTTCTAGTTTGACCTGGATCAATGAATGGTAAAACAAAAGCAATAAGCAGCTGACATGTTCCCCCAATCATAATTGTAGTCGTATATGTGAAATTTTCTTCAAAATATCCGGCCATTTTAAGTCCAAATAGTGCACCAAAATTCAAAAGAGCCATATACAAAGTAAATTGTGTAGCTCCAACTTTTGGCCACGTTACATTCATGAATAGAGAGATTAACGAAATTCCCATTGCCGCTCCAAAGAAAGGATAGATAATAATCAACCAAGTCATAACAGTTCTATTTTCCCATAAGTCTTCAGCTAGAGCAATAGTAAATATTGACAATCCTGTCAAAATAGCAAATAAACTAGCAATACGTCGAGCTCCAAANTTATCAGCAATAATTCCTCCTCCTATCGTTCCAAGTATTCCTGCAATTACAGCAGAACCTCCAGTTACAGCGACATATTCAGCATCAGTCCAACCTAATTGTTGTATAAAAAGAACATTTAGAACAGGAATCAAAAATTCCCAGAAGTAGGTAAGCATAGCTAAAAGCATTCCAATTAATGGAGCCCTGAGAGTTAGAGCTTTGACAATATCGCTCTTTTCTGGAGATAAGTCGAATGCTTGTTGTCCAACAGTATTATTTCTCAATAGAATAAAGTAAGCAATNCCTGCAAACAGTGTAAAAATATGACACCAAATCTTTCCTATTGAAGCCTCTAGAAAATCTCCGATAGTTAATAGTAAGAACAAATCAAGCGCAATTAAGAGTCCAAGATCTACACCTAAAGATTGNGCAGTATGAGTGCCCATGTCCCAGTTAGTTTCCTCGGCTTCTACAGCTTTCTTAGTAGCCTTAGTTGGGCTTGGTTCTTCAGCAGCTTTCACAACAGCCTTTCCTTCAGTCCATGGGAATAGCTTTTCTCCAGGTCTTTCTCTGATAAAGGCAGGTAAACACATAATCAATAATAGCATAGGAACTGTCAAGAACAATCCTCCGGCAATGCCTAGAGATCCAATAAAGTAACCAATACCAGCACCNCCTACCATTGTACCAAAACGTTTAGCTCCAAACATGAAACCGTTAATTTTACCAAATTCTTCTGGACTTAAAACATCTACAGCTAAACCATCCACAGCAACATCTTGCAATGAAGCAAAGCAGTTATGGAAGAAAAGCAATCCGGTTAGAAGTGCAATTTTACTTTCAATTCCAGGCACTAATGCAATAATTACAACAGTGAGTACCATTCCTGTTTGAGCCCCTAGAATCCAAGGTCTACGNCGCCCCATAGGTAAATAGTGATAATTATCAACGAAAGGCCCCCATAGGAATTTGAAAACCCAAGGTAAATAAACCCAAAATAGCATATTTCCAATTTCGGCAGCAGTAAAACCTTGTTGTGCCAAATAAGCAATTAAAGTATAAGAAATAAAACCAGACGGGATTCCTTGAGCAACATAGAGTGAACAGAGAGTTAGAGCTTTCGCACTCAATGCTCCATAGGTGGTAGTCATCAAATTAGTTTGACCAGCTATATCAGCCTCATCTTCCCAAACAAAATCATCGCCTCCTGATTCTTCAACTTCTAAATTACTTTCAGATCTTCTTTTTTGTGTAAAAATGTATCCAGTTGCAGCCATAGAAAGAAGAATGATAGGTAAGAAAATCATTCCTGAAACGTCAGTTAAACCTTCTAACAAGACATTTGAAGGCCGATTCTCATTTAGATAAACTACAGAAAAGCTGCTTACCGCAGACATAGACTCTCCTCCTTCTAATACCAGTCTTGCAGACAAAGTGATAGTCTGGTTATTTTCAACAATTAAATCAGAAGGCATAGCCAATTCCCATGTTGCCCAATTCCCTTGAGTAGAGGTATCAGTTGCAGAGTACCATTCACTTGCACCAAATTTAATTTGAATTCCCCCACCATTTGTTGGTTTGTTAGCAGTAACAGCAGTTCCTTTTAGAATATCATTTTTGTAGAGNTTTGGTTTAACTGGAACCATAGTTCCATTGATATCCTCCATATCGTATTCTAAACTCCAATTTACAGAGACATCAGGGTCAATTTTTCCTGCGATTTCAACAAAAACTAAAGGATCAGCTTGTCCATAACCATATTCATTGTCTGGCCTACTTTCCAAAATTGAACAATTATTAGATGCGGCGTCAGGATCATCATTCAAAACTTCCCTTTCAATAGAGTATCCNGCNACTAGNGTATCTTTTACTTCAGCAGGAGTTAAATCTGGATTTGCTTCCAAAGTAAGAGCAACAATTCCAGCCATCAGAGGGGTAGCCATACTAGTTCCACTTTTNGGNGTATATCCTGTTGGAGCATTTGCAGCATCAGGNGCCCATATACTACTTCCAATTGCTGCAACATCGGGTTTAACGCGCCCGTCAGAAGTGTATCCTCTAGAGCTGTAAATAGCTAAACTCAAATCTTGGTCAAGAGAAGCAACAGTTATTGGTAATCTTGAATCTCCAGGAGAGTCAATGGTATTACACCCGGCAACTGTAGCAGAACCAAATTCATTACCTGCACTCAGAGTTACTACTAAGCCAGATTCAACGGCAGCATCAGCAGCTTGACTCCATGCAGAATAACCATCATTATCTATATGGAATTCAATTTGTTGTTCTCCTAAGCTTGAAGTCATTACACGAATATTTGGTTGTACTAATGTTTGGTGCTCAATTGTCCATTCAATTCCTCTGATAATATCTTCAATATCACCATCACAACATGAAAGAACATTAACCAAATGTGCTTTAGGGGCCACACCAATATGTGGTGTACCATCACTAGCAGTTTCTCCTTCTCCACTTCCAGCAGCAATTCCAGCTACATGAGTTCCATGCGTTCCACTATCAATCGATTCTCCTGGAAAACAAGGTTGAGTTCCTGAAAGNCCATTCTGGGAACAAACTATTGTGTCTAAAACGGCATCATAATATGCAGCAACTTTCAGATCATTTGTAAATGGATTTCCGTCAAAATCATCAAGACCTACGTGAGCATTATTGACTCCCGTATCAACTATTGCGATTGAGATTCCTTCACCATATATTCCATGATTATTCCAAACATCATCTACTCCCATAGTAGGTACAGCAGTGGCCATGTGAGGTTCAGCTTTACCAATGTCATCGAGCATAACCACACCATCCCAATTAGCAACTTCAAAAATCATATCTCGAGGCATAGTAGTTGCCAGAAGATCAATATATTGCGCTCGGAAAGTAACCTCAATTCCAGCATCTTCTAGCCTTTGAACATCATAATCATTTGGATGATGATCATACCTAACAAAAACACGCGCTTCACCAGGATTGAAGAATTTTTCACCTTGTCCAATTTTCCAAATTAAAACATCAGAAATGCCATCACGATCTTTATCTCGAGAATAAATATCCCACCAGTTAACTTCATAATTAGGCGAGTTCTCTTCTGCAGAAATATTAACAAAGCTAGTGCTCAGAAGTAAAAAAATCACGACTCCAGAGGCTATAGCTTTGTGCTGCATGTAAATAGAGATAGGACTTTGATTAAAGAACTTACGATTTCATTTATTTGTCAATTCCGCTTCGAACTCTTACTGCCATTCCTTGTTGTTCTAATTCTATTTCTTTCGGTGAAACAATTAGTTTTCCAAAAGCAATTAGCTCATCATTTGGAGTTACCACAATACATTCATCCATACATCTTAGCTTAGAATCAATACTTTCAATAAATTTACAAAAAACACTTTTTCCTTTCCTATTAAATTCAGCAGTTTCCGAATCTACAACAACACGATATTGAGGAGATTTTGAAAAAGCATGTAATAGTTCAGCTCCTTTTTTTTGTAAGATAAACATTCCTCTTCTGTGAGACAATGAGGCCACATGTTCACCATCCAAAAGTAAATTTCTAAGCCTTTTAGTTTTTCTACTTATTACTAATTCAGTTTCTCCATTTGTAAAAACTTTACCTACTCCATCACCAAATTGATAATCTAAAATAGTTTTGACACGTTCAATGTCCCAATTTTGCATTTTTAAACCTACAATATCATCTTGCAATAGCCCAGGATGGAAAGGATATGTTTCAGATAAATGATTAGGTATTTTTCCAAAATAGGGATGCACGATGTTTCCAGTTTTGAAATAATTAAGAAGTTTAGAAAAGATAGGTCTGATATCNGATTCCTGTCCTGTTTTTATTGGAGTCTTATATCTATAAGCAGGTTCAAATTCAGCAATCCAATCTATTTCTCTTTCTAAAATAGAAAATACTTTCATTAAAGCAGGAGACGTCCTCAATCTATTTTCAACCAATTCCCACAATAAACCATCATGAATTGCTTGTTTAACTCTTCTAATTTCAGTAAAAGAGACAATTAAATTATGTTTGGCTATAATCTTTTGCCGTTCCTTTTTCCCCATTCTCTTTAATTCATTAATGGAAAGTCCAGAAGCTGCAGAGAATTCACTTGGGAATTCTTCTAATTCTTCTAAATTTCTAGTTCCCCAGGTAAACATCAAGCTATCACGTGAAGCAAATTTTGCATAACTTGCACTGTCAAAAACATCACATCCTAGGAATGAAGCTAAAGCGAAAAGCATAGGATGTCCGCAACCAAAAAGATGAACAGGTCTTGACATATCAAGACCTTTCTTTGCAGCTATAACAACTTCACTTAATTTTTCAAAATTGTTTTTTTCCATCAGAGGAACTACGCCTCCAATAGGAAACAATTCAGCTTTAGTTTGAGATGCCATTTGGGCTGCCTTCAATCTTAGATCCAGATGCCTGCCGCCTTGTATGGGGGCTGCCAAAAACATAGATCCTTTATTTTTATCAGATTCTTCTATTCTTTTTTGGGTTTCTTCCAATTCTTTTTTAGCTTCTTCAAACCTAGTTTCAGGTTCACAAAAAACATCTAACACAGTTCCAATATCAACTCCAATTTTCTTTTGAAAATTAAGAATTTCATCGGGTTGCATGTCTATTTCTCCATAAACATGGGATTGGAAGGTCCCACTATCTGTCATAATAGGGCCAGACCAGTTAACTAATCCATGAACGCCTTCTTTTTCAGCAGTTTTTTTCAGTTCAGGATTTTTATAAATAATATAACTGTTAGTAATAATTCCTTGAGCGCCACATTCCTTTAATTCATCCATAGAGAGAGTTAGGATTTTAGGATTAACAACAGGCAATAAAGTAGGCGTATTCAATACGCCATGTTTTGTTTTAATTTTACCAAGTCTTGCAAGTCCATCTCGTTTATTGATTTCAAACAATAAATCTCCACGAAGAAACCTTTATTTCAATTCATCTCTAAATTATATCATGGACGAATTGAATCTAAGAGTCACAGGGATGACTTGTGCATCTTGTGTCGCATCAGTTGAGTCCATTGTTAGTAATTTGGAAGGTATAGATTCTGTGAGAGTTAACCTTCCACTTGAAAAAGCTACAATCAGGTGGTCTGAAGGTGCAAATGAAGACTTAGAGGCAGTTAGAGATGCAATTAGCAAAGGAGGTTTCGGTTCCGAGGAATATGTAGATCCTAAAAAATATAGGCAGGAATCATTAGAAAATGCAAACCGAATGGGTTTACAGGTGATAATATCTCTAATTCTGACAGTTCCAACATTTTTTTTGACAATGTTCGTTGGCGATTTAGGACAGATATATGAACTTGATTCAAGATTATTCATTGCTTTTATCTTATCTTCAATTGTTTATTTTTATGCTGGAATAGAATTTCACAAAGGAGCCTGGCAAGCAATTCTATCAGGAAGGGCAAATATGGACGTTCTAGTCCACATAGGAACTACAACTGCTATGATTTGGTCCTCACTTGTAGTGTTTGCGCCATATCTTGATTTTCTACCTTCTATTTTTTCATCAACTACGCATGTATTCTTTGACGGTGCAGCCTTCATAATTTCATTTATTTTATTGGGTAATTGGTTGGAAGCCAGAGCTAAGTTAAGGGCTACTGATGCTGTTTTTTCGTTAATGGATCTAAAAGCAAAAACCGCTTCGATTCTTAATTCGGACGGTTCAGTTTCAGAAGTTCCAGTTGAGGAAATATTAATAGGAACTGAAATATTAGTTAAGGTCGGTCAAACAGTGCCTTTAGATGGAATAGTTGTCAAAGGTTCAGCTTCAATGGACATGTCCATGATGACAGGCGAATCGAATCCTGTTTTTGTAAAAGAGGATGATTTAGTTATGGGAGGGACAATAGTATTAGATTCAGCGATTCATATAAAATCAACAAAGTATCATGATGATACAGTATTAGCAAATGTTATTAATTTAGTGGACGAAGCTCAAATGGGCAAGGCCCCAATTCAAAAGTTGGTAGATAGAATCTCAGCAGTATTTGTTCCTGTGGTAGTAATTTGTGCAGTTATTGCTTCTCTTACTTGGATGTTTTTCTCAGAGGGATACGGAGATTACAATTCTACAGAATTAGCAATCATGGTNTTGGTNTCAACNCTAGTGATAGCATGTCCATGCGCATTGGGATTAGCTACGCCAACGGCACTTATGGTTGGTACTGGCGTTGGAGCTCAGTACGGTTTGTTAATCAAAGGTATAGATGCTTTGCAGAACAGCTATAATACAGATACATTAGTTTTAGATAAAACAGGAACCCTTACAGTAGGAACGCCGTCAATAACAAAGACCAAGTCAATAAGTTCAGAGGAAAGCAATATTTTGGCAGTAGCAGCTTCTCTTGAATCCGCATCTACACATCCAATTGCTAAAGCCATTACTCAGGCCCATTTAGAAAATAGCGAAGAATTAATTTCTTTTGATAGAGTTGAAAATATAGGTGGAATGGGATTAGTTGGCCATCTAGATAATCAAGAATATGCTATAGGAAACCAGCCTCTAATGGAGGAGAAAGGCGTCCCTGTATCTAATTACGTTGAAGAATTAGCTGATGTGTTGTCAACTAGTACTGTGGTTTTTGTTTCTAAAGGAAGTAAATTGCTTGGCTGGATTGAGATGAAAGATAAATTAAGGGAAACTACAAATTTAGCAATTTCAAAAGCAAAGGATTTAGGTCTCGAAGTAATTATGTTAACTGGAGATAGAGGTGAAACTGCTTTAACGATTTCAAAAGAAGTTGGAATATCAAGGTTTGAAGCTGAATTCAAACCTGACGAAAAAGCAGAATTTGTAAAAAAACTGCAAAGCGAAGGGGCAAGCGTTGCAATGATTGGCGATGGAATAAATGACGCAGCAGCTTTAGCTGTTGCAGATGTTGGAATTGCAATGGGCGCAGGTAGTGATATTGCTCTAGAAGCCGCAGATATTGTCCTTCTTCGCGATGATTTACTAGATGTTGTATCTACATTAGAGCTAGGTAAGGCTACAATGGGTAAGATTCGAGGTAACTTGGCCTGGGCTTTTGTTTATAATTTAATTGGAATTCCTTTGGCAATGGGAGTTTTAATTTCATCGACAGGTTGGTTATTGCCGCCAGCTTTTGCAGCAGGAGCAATGGCATTATCCAGTGTTAGTGTAGTTTTGAATTCATTAACACTCAGATCATGGAAGCCATTTAGGGCATGATTTCTTAATCAACCTTCAATTTAGAAGATTATGACTGAAACGTTAAAATTCCAGATAGAAGGAATGACTTGTGGCGGCTGCTCAGGAAGAGTAAAAANCGTACTTGAATTAAATTTAAATGTTNAATCTGCAGAAATATCTCACGAAGAAAATAGCGGAATAGTGAAAACTAACGGCCAGATAACTGCAGAAGAATTGGTGAAGGTAATTGAGCAAACAGGNTATTCTGCAGNTATTTCGCCCAGCTCATAAAGTACCTCAAACCATTTGGAGTTCAGATCGTCCTCTTAATGTTAGACCTAAATTATCTACAATTTTGGCTTTAGTTTCAGGGCTATGGATTTTNGGAACNGGNGAAGCAATATTGATAGATGCAGGAATTGGAGTCAGCCCATGGACAGTTCTTGCACAGGGAATATCCAAGCAAGTAGATTGGACAGTNGGTATGGCAACATTTGTCGTTAGTTTTCTAGTTCTATTTCTTTGGATACCTTTACGAGAAACGCCAGGCATTGGTACAATTTTGAATGCTATATTAATTGCAATGTCAATAGANGTAATGAGGCCATTTATTCCTGATCAAACANACATTATGCCCCAAATAATTCAAGCCTCGATAGGNATTATNTTGGTTGGAGTAGGNAGTGCACTATATCTTACAGCAAATTTAGGNCCAGGNCCACGTGATGGCTGGATGACTGGAGTTCAAAAGAAGACAAANTGGCCAATTGGNAGAGTAAGNGTAGGAATAGAAATTATAGTTTTGAGNATTGGNGTAGCNCTAGGCGGAATTTTTGGANTAGGNACAGTAATGTTNGCTATAGGCATAGGTCCAGCAATCTCGATGTTTTTAGGTATAACNAGNAATTGGGAAAAGNAATGAANGCATCTAAAGATTGGGAAATTGCAAAGNCNGAACTNTCAAGNAACGANTCGANAATGNNGANAATTATTGANCGTTATGATGGTGAGAAAATGCAATTNAAAAATAATGCATTTGTAACTCTNGTNAGATCTGTAGTAGGTCAACANATATCAGTTAAGGCTGCAGATTCAGTATGGAAAAAACTTGAAAAATTNTGTANNAANGATGTTCAACCAGATACGATAAACTCATTTTCAGAAGAAGAATTGCGCACAGTAGGACTTTCAAAATCAAAGGCAAATTANATTCAAAATATTTCTAAATCNGATATTTTAGATACAAACTGGGCTAACTTGAATGATAAAGAAATAATTGATTTACTTTGTCAAATAAAAGGTATTGGCAGATGGACTGCAGAAATGTTTCTAATTTTTCATCTNGCTAGACCTGATATTTTGCCTTTAGGNGATATTGGATTNATTAAAGCNATAGAAATAAATTATAACAATGGGGAAAAAATTAGTAAAGATCAAATAGAAATTTANCGTCAGAAATGGAGTCCTTGGTGTACAGTAGCGACTTGGTATTTGTGGAGAAGTTTAGATCCAATACCTGTTAATTATTAATGATTTNAATATTTTGTTTATTANNATCAAGTAAGCTATAATTCTATTAAAGCCCCACTAAAATGACAATCAGCGGGCCGGTAGATCAGTCTGGAAGATCGCCTCCTTGGCATGGAGGAGGGCGCGAGTTCAAATCTCGCCCGGTCCACCATTTAGATGCCATATGGAAATAACTCCAGAAATTCAATCTACTTTAGCGAAGGGTTTTGCTCTCACTGCAGTTATGCTTTCAACTGGAGCTTTAGCACGATATTGCTAATGTTAAAATTAATTATACTAGAAAAATAAACCATTTTGCTATATTTTTNTTACCTGTTTTTATTGANCANCAATTTAANGCNGAAACATTTACAGATTTTATTTATTTAGCAATAAGCGCTTTGATAACCACATTGTCTTTGCTTGCNTTTTANGANCCAATNAGGCAGACTGATACCTCCATTTCAATTGATGTTTGAGGGATTTGATAGGCCAGAAGATAGGCCACATACANTATCNTGGCTTTGGACGCAATTTGCAGCAGGNTTTGCAGTAATGCTCCCAATGATTTGGTTATTTGGTCAATGGGGNNTAGAATCGTTAGTAGTNATTCCTATTTTGATAAACGTAATTGGAGATGGACTTGCTGAACCNGTNGGAGTTAGATTTGGNAAATATGAATANCAAACAAAAGCATTGTTTACTAACAAAACATATGTAAGAACGTTAGAAGGAAGCGCATGCGTTCTNATTACTGGTTTTATTGTAATAGCAATGCATTTTGAATTCTTTACAATGACACAATTTATACTTTCAATGTTATTTGTGCCTATTATTATGACATTGACAGAAGCTTATTCACCACACACATGGGATACTCCTTTCCTAATGTTTACAGGTTACACTTCANTGATGCTGATAATGCAATTCTAGTTTACTTTTTNTCTAAAANCATCAGAGTTATTCTACTAATACAAACAAGTTCATCATCATNATTTGTAATTTCAGTTTGCCAAACCTGTGTAGAACGCCCTATTTTGATTGGACTACATTTTCCAGTTACAAGCCCTCTCTTGGCCATTTTCAAGTGATTAGCGTTGATTTCGACTCCAACAACATGATATTTTTCAGGATTAATAGTCAGATATCCTGCATAACTAGCTAAGGTTTCTGCAAGGGCTACAGAGGCACCTCCGTGTAATATACCAAAGGGTTGTTTTGTTCGTTTATCTACCGGCATAGTGCCGACAACATAGTCTTTTCCAAGTTCAGTAACCTCAATACCGAGGTGTTCGACCATCGTATCTTTGGTAACGATATCTTTTACAGTATAATTCTTAAACCAAATACTCATTCTAGAGCTTCATTTATTTTTTCTTCTAATTCAGATTTAGACATTGAACCACTTTCAGAAAAAGTAATCAGTCCATCCTTATCTATAATCACAATACTTGGACTACGATCAGCACCAAAGGCATCAGTCATTTCTTCACTTCCCATTGCATAAGTCCAATTTTTGTCTTCAGCTCTTTCTTCTAGTTTATCCTTATCTTCATTTTCAGTTTGTGTCAGTGAAATGACTTTGACATCTTCAGGCATAGTATCGTCGTCACAGTAGCTTTTGAGAACATTCTTTTCAAAATTATGACAAGATCCACATCCCATGTTCATAAATTCAAGTACAACAACTTTATCATTTTCAAAGTCAGATAAATTAAAGGAATTCCCTTCTGTATCCGTTATAGTAAAATTTGGTGCTTCGTTACCAACTTCGACGTCAATAATATTATCTTCAATTGTTTCATTATTCATAAAATAACTATTAATTGAAAAGCCTCCAACAATTCCTGCAACTAAAAGAACTCCAAACAAAGTTTTCGTATCCATACAATTCAAATCTTACAGGATAGATTTATAAGTTATGTAGATTTTAAGAACGTTAAAATTTTACGATGATAAACTTCGGGTTCTTCTAAGAATGCCCAATGGCCAACATTTTCAAATTCAAAAAAAAGTGAGCCTTCTATCAATTGGTGTATCTCTTTTCCAGCCTCAGAACTGACCCAATTGTCTTTAGAACCAGACATAATAAAAGTAGGAATGTTTTTTTTACCTACACTTTCAAAAATATCATTAATTGATTTATCTCCAATATAACCACCAGTAGATAGTAAATGATTCTTCACAGTATCAATTGTTTTTTCATTCCATATATCCAAATCATTGTAAATTTTAAGAGCTAAATTTTTGGTTTTTTCCTCCGACAATACTTCCAATTCCGTAAGCATTTGTTTTTCTACTTTATTTTTTAATTCTGAACTTATCTCTTCATTATTTTCAAAGCTTTGAAGTAGAGAAATAAGGACTGGAGAAGTAGGCATTTGAGGTACGCCAGTAGATGCTATCAAAATTAAAGAAGAACAACTTTCTAATTTATCTGCGGCCATTGCAGCAATGGAACCTCCTGCTGAATAACCAATTAAATTTACATTTCTTTTCTTGTTAATTGGAGTAAATTTTTCAATTAGTTCAATAGTTTGATCAACATAGACATTTTCAGACTTAACATTAGGAACGTAATCAGACCCTCCTCTTCCATAAAAATCGAAAGACAAAACTTGGAATCCATGAGAAACAATATCTAATGTTAAATCATTGTAAATGTCTTTAGAAGTAGTTAAACCGTGTAATAGAATGACTAAATTATCAGACGCTTCTCCAGTAATAGAATATTGAACTTTTCCTTTTTCTAAAGTAATAAATCTATCTATGATTTCCATGATTATCTTTTGATAGTATAGATATAAAAGTTCTTAGCTAGGGCCTATAGGAATGGTTTTACAAAATCTTCAGAAAGTTCCCATAGTTTTTGATTATGTTCTTCATTTTTAGCTTTACTTGATCCTTTCTTTACTTCACAATTAGCAAAGAACCTTCCAGTAATGTCTTTCACTTCATCTGAACATGCTAAGTGAATACTAGTTTTTGCACCATCCTTTACACTTATTGCAGTTAACCACATTGCAACTCGAATAAAATGTCTCCACAAGAAACTGTTATTTTTTCCAAAGTTTGTAGATACGAATCCAGGATGCAAGCAATTTGCAGTAATTCCAGTACCTTCAATTCTTTTCGCTAATTCATAAGTGAACATTACATTAGCGAGTTTTGATTTTTTG
>PBGF01000015.1 GCA_002718915.1 Methanobacteriota archaeon
AAGTGGATGATGGTTCATGTGAGTACTATGTTGAGGGTTGCATGGATCCAGATGCTAAAAATTATAATTCAACAGTAGAAGTAGACGATGGTTCTTGTGAATATCTCGTGTCTGAACCCATAGAGGGGTGCACAAACGAAACAGCTAACAATTTCAATTCAACAGCTGAAGTAGATGATGGTTCTTGTGATTTCACTGAAGAAAAATTAGATTATTGCCCCGCCGAGATTACTGAAGAAAATGAAGATTTAGTAGATGATGTTTGTCTTGTACCTTCAGATGAAACTGATGAGTCTGGAAACGATGATGATGAAGGATTTCTACCTTCTTTATCCTTATTTGTTTCAATTTTAACAATAGTAATAATCGCTTTCAGAAGAAGATAAACACTTTAGTCTGCCATCAATAGGCATTCAATGACTGATTTACTCAATGGTAAAGTCGCAATTGTCACAGGCGGTTCGAAAGGTATTGGTTTTGGTATAGCTGAGCGCTTTACAAATGAAGGCGCCACAGTCATAATTTGTAGTAGAACTGAATCTGATTTATCTGAAGCTTCTGATAATATTGGTTGTGATTCTTATCAACTAGATGTTAGCGATTCTAATAAAATAAGGTCAATGGTAGAATGGTTTACCGAAAAATATGGTAAATTAGATATTTTGGTAAATAATGCAGGTCTTATTCGTCCAGGAAGAATAAATGATGTGACTGAAGAAGATTGGGATCTTCAACTGAATGTTAATCTAAAAGGTCCATATCTAATGAGTAGTAATTTTCTTCCTCACATGAATAAGGGAGGATCAATTCTCAACATAGCTTCTACAGTGGGCCTTCGTGCGATGAAAGGAGCAGTTGCATATTGCGCTTCTAAAGGAGGAGTTGTAAACCTAACAAAAGCAATGGCACTTGATTTAGCTGGGAAAATAAGAGTGAATTGTATTTGTCCGGCAGTGGTGGACACTCCTATGGTTGACGAAAGAGTTCAATCAGGTCATATTTCAAGACGTATTTTGGAAAAAGTTCAGCCCATAGGAAGGATGGGAAAACCTGCTGAAATCGCATCTATGGCTCTCCATCTTTGTGGTCCCGAAGCAGATTGGACAACCGGTTCAATTATTACAGTAGATGGTGGACAGACGGCTGCTTAGATATAGCCGATTCTAATGTACTACGTGAATTATTACGAAATCTTGCAAGTAGAGGAAGACGCAGATTCCGAATCTATCAAAAAAGCTTACAAAAAGTTAGCAAAAAAATTCCATCCCGATTTGAATCCAGAAGATATAGAATCATCTGAAGAACAATTTAAGAAAATCAATGAAGCTTACCATGTACTTATAGATGAGAAAGAGCGAAAGAAATATGATCAATTTGGTTCAGAATATATCCCTCGTAAAGCTCCACAATGGCAGGCTACAACTCTTTGGACTGGTACTTGGGATTACATAAGATGAATGAAGATAATATTGTAGTCGTTAAAGACTTAGAGAAGAAATATAAGAGTGGTACTCACGCTGTTAAAGGTATAAATTTTGATGTAAAGAAAGGAGAAATATTTGGAATGCTTGGACCTAATGGAGCTGGTAAAACAACAACTTTGCAGATGATGGGAACTTTGCTGAATATTACAAGCGGCGAAATAAAAATAATAGGATATGATGTAGCTTCAGATTCTAATCAGGTAAGAGAAAATATAGGATTTGCGTTACAAGAAGCAGGTTTAGACAGTTTATCTACAGTTAGAGAATTAATTGCGTTTCATGTTAAACTGTTTGGTTTTAGAGGGTCTGAAATTGAAGAAAGAGTCGAACAAAGTCTTTCGCTGCTAGACTTACACCAATATTCTGACCAAATGATTCCTGAGCTTTCAGGCGGCACACAAAGGAGGTTAGATTTGGCAGTCTCACTAGTTCATGATCCAAAACTTTTGATTTTAGATGAACCTACCACTGGCTTAGATCCTGCCCACAGGGTCGATTTATGGAGTCTTTTGAAGAAGTTGAAAAATGATAAGGGAATCACGATTGTGATGTCTACACATTATATGGAAGAAGCAGAAGCACTCTGTGATAGGCTTGCAATAATAGATTCAGGAGAAATAGTGGCAATGGACACTCCTCAAAAACTTAAGAAAACTATTGGTAAAGACAGAATTGAATTTAAACTATCTGAATCACTTAGTGAAGAGCAAATAATTGCTTTGAAAAATAAATTTGGTAATGATAATTTATCCACAAAAGAATCCTTTTTTACAGTAAGAGTAGATGACGGAGAAGAAGCACTTCTTGATACTCTCAAAATAATAATCCAAATGGAAATCAAGGTAAAAGGAACTAAAGTTCTTAGACCTTCTCTTGACGATGTTTATCTAAAATATACCGGAAAACGGTTGGAGGATGTACCTTGAAATTTAGTACAATTTTGACACTTTACGTGAGAAATTTAAAGCAATATAAGAGACTTCCAGCAGTACTTGCTTTCAGTTTCATTGTTCCAGTTATACAGTATCTTATTTTTTCTAATTTGTTCAATAGTTTATCAGATGTACCTGGTAATCCGTATGGAGATTATCCTTACTACATGTACATTACTCCAGCAATAATAATTTTGACAGCAATTTTTGGAAGCGTCAATTCGTCTGCAGCTCTCTTAGTTGATTTAAATACCGGATATTTTGATAAGTTAAGAGCAACACCTGCAAGTCTTGCCCCTCAAGTAATTGCTCGTTTTATGTCTGAATTCACTAGGTTGTCGTTACAATTATTTTTAATCATTACAGTTTCAATTTTATATCATAAAAGAATTAGCGGAGTTTTAGAATTGCCCGAAGCAGGTATTTTGGGATTGATTACAATTGTACTTTTAGCAGCATCTTTTGGTATTGGCGTTGTCGGAAATCTAGTAGTGGCTTTAGCTTTTAAGACTAAGAGTGAACAGGCAGTTCAAGCTGTATTTCCTTTATTTTTCGTAGCAGTTTTCATGAGTACCGCTTATGTTCCTGATGTACTACTTCCAGATTGGTTACAGTCAGCTATAGTATACAACCCTAGCGAATATTTAATCAGAGCAGTTAGAGGCATATTTTTAGAAGGATTTACAGATTCAACACTTGATTCAGTTACAATAGCCGTTTCTTGTATTATCGTTCTTACAGCTATCACTAGTACAATAAATTATAGGACAATTAAAAAATCAATAGATTAATGGTCCGTCCTCCCGGATTTGAACCGGGGACCTGCCGGTAACTGCGGCCTCCCGTACTCACGGGTAAAAAGGGTTAGACCCCTACAGCCGGCCGCTCTGGCCAGTCTGAGCTAAGGACGGTATTACGCCGATTAGTGGCCACTATTTGTTTCTTCTTCTAAATCATCAAAGTTTACGGAAGCTAATTCAAGTTTAGAATAATATTTTCCATATTCTAATGATTTAACTATAAAGATTAAACATAAGACAATCATAATTGCGATTAATAGGTATGAGACATATTCCCAATATTGCCCAGATTTAAGAAAAGGTAATGTAGCAAATGCATTCCAAGCAGCATGCATTGCAAATCCAAAAATATAGGCATAAAATAAGTATTTATTCATTGACTTCCCCATTTGTTTTGAGTAAGCAATTGCAAAACCAATGGCTGCAGGACCTACAGCATGTAGAACAGTAGATCCAATACCTCTTACAAATGCATTAATTGTCCATGCATCAGATCCATACCACAATAAAATAAATAATTCATATAGCATATTTTCAATAATCGCAAATCCCATTCCACATGCTACCCCATAGAGTACACCTTCATAAGGTGTTTTTAGCCTTTTTATGATTAATAGTAACCCGACTGGTTTCAATAATTCTTCTACGAATGGGGCTATAACTGAGACTAAAATAAGTTCAGGCGTTCCAAAATTTCCCTTTCCAAGAAGCGCATCCTGATTAACATCTACTATTCGAGATCCAATGTCATTCAATAAACTAGCAGGTAATGTAGAGAACATTCCCCATGCAAGAGCAATCAATACAAGTCTCTGAGGTTCGGGTGAGGTTACAGTCCGAGAATAGATGTAGCTTACCCAAATCAATCCAGGGAAGGCAAATGCAATAATAAATGCAATCGGGAAAAGAAACAGGAAGGGTCCTCTTTCAGTCAACGCAATTAGTCCTAGAGCTAAAGACATTAGAAATAAAAAGAATAACATCCCTGATTTGGGCAGCTGCAAAACTTGTCTTTGAATAGTTCCTAGCTTGAAACTGACTTCTTCAGGTACTGGTTTTATTCCTCCCCAATCTAAATCTCCTTTTTCTTCAGCCTTACTGTAAAACAAATCTCCTGTTTTTGAGCTATATTGGCCCGGGTATTCAGGTCTGTAACTTTTTTCCGAGGTATCATCAATTTTTGATTCCATATTTTTTGTATATGGTTTTTGATTAGTAGTTACATATCTAACTGGTGCAGGCATTTTTTGTAATATTGCAGCAATAATCAAACCTCCAGCAATCATTAGAATTATAATTAGTAATCCCATAAATGGAATTTCAGGCAAAGACATTGTATTTCCATCGTCCATAGAGATAGGTCCTACGATGTACAAATATCCTAATTGTCCGCCCATGATTAACAGCAGGTTTGCCATAATCAAACCATAAACTTGGAAAATAGCAGTATATTTCACAAAACGCTATAGGGAAGCTACAGTTAAGACATATCCCTAATTGAGTTAATAGATTCTTGTTTCGCGATCTCAATAATGGCTTCAGTATCTCCAACTCCATTATATCCTGCAGCACCAGGATGCCCTCCTGATGAACCTTCATTTATTTCACATATCTTTTCTAAAATTTTAGTAAGATTAAAGCCCTGAGAAACAATTCGATTTGACGCTCGTGTAGATAAACGCATTTCCCCTTTTTTGTTACTAGAACCTACGAGTGCAATATCAGCACCTAATACTATCAAATGTCTAGCACTTCCTGATTCAAATGATCCGACAATACTAGTTGCAATAATCCATTTTCCATGTTGAATCCATTTCATGTTCTGAGCAGCTTTCAAAAAAGTAACTTTTTGGATTAAGGGCCGTTCACTATCCAATAGAGTAATAACTTCCTGAGGTTCAGCCCCATTATCACATAGTATGCTTGCAGATCCAAATGTTTCATTATTTGCATGTCTAAATTGGCCAGTATCTGTATAAATCGCAGCAAGTAGTACATTAGCACANTTTTTATTTATTTTCAAATCTAATTCNTTAATTATTTGAATGATTATTTCAGCAGTACTTGTTTTGTTTGGTTGATGAATAATTTCAGTGTTTGGGGGCCATCCTTCAATTTTTGTATGATGATCGATAACTATGATATGTTTTGTTTTAGGAACTGGACCACAGTGTTCAGGATTNGGACTGTCTAAGGCAATAACAGTACCATCCCATTCTTTGGGAGCTTCTAATGTTATCTCAGTTTCATTAGATTCAGCAACTTTTTGTCCNTGAGAGCTAACTCCATCAGGAGCGCAAATTATTGAGTCTTNAAATACAGTTTGTAATGCGATAGCTGAAGCGACCGCATCAACATCTGCGTGATGATGAATAAGTAATAATAATTTTTTTCCAAATAATTCTCTGGAAGTATCATTCAGAAGCATTTTGATTTTTATTATCCTGTAAACCTTGAACTATAGGTGTTAATTTTGCTTGCATAGCCGTAATTTCATCGTTCATTTTTTCTATTTGACTTTTCAGACTCTTATTCCTAATTTCTAAAGTTTCTTTTTCATCTTTCATTTCCTTTTTCAAGTCTTTAACATTTTCGACTTTTTGCATTATTGAGCCTATTGCNCTATACAAGGTATTTTCTTCATTACTATTTTNAATTTCATTTAATGTTCTTTCAATTTCATTAATTGACATTTCAATTTGAGAGGTTTGTTGTGTGAGNGCTTGCNCTTGTTGTTGCATTTGCTGAAAAAGGNTAATTTTTTCTTGAATATTNTCTTCAGTTATTTCATCCATTATCTANTACTCCATCAGCACAATAAGCCCATCCTAAAAAGGAATTNAGTGCAGCTCTTAAACTGGTAAAATCTTCAGCTTCAATTTCTATTTTCACNTTCTCACCAGCCGGGATAACTTCAACCTCTACTTTTGGAAGTCCATTCTTAGCNTCATCCATTAATGCTCTAGCAATGTGTTTNGAATTTGNNCCCATTTTCAAGCTAACTTGAGCTTTCATTANTCAGAAANTACAGTCTTTTTGGTAGATGGTCTGATTTTGTAAAATATTTTCTCNCCACATACTCGGCAAGTAAGACCTAAGACCTCTAANTCCATATCTAATCTAGTGCCACAAGAAGCACATTTGTAATTAACCATTTAGTCCTCCCTTGTTGGATAATAAGCGCCACTAGCAAATTGATAACCACAGCTATTGCACTTGTAAATTCCGGTTGATATTCTTTTTACATTCGTCTTAGAACAAGATGGACATTCAAACTTTTGCTTCTGTTTTTTCTCAACAGCACCTAAACGTCTTCGAACAGAAACACCATACCTTGGCCCAAATCTGCCAGTACTTCCAACTTTTTTTGTCCCTTGACTCATCCTATATCCCTTTTAGAGCCTCACGTAAAACATTATCGCTCTTTCTTGCAGTCTTAACTGCTTCTCTNACTTCTTCATTAGTAAAAGCTCCATTCATTCCTTTTTGAGCAGCACGTAAGTTTCCATCTTCATCATGAGCTACAGTTAATCTTGCAGTCATGACAGCTTCTTCATCGGATGTAGGATCTAATATGACAGTATCACCAAGTTTTCCAAAAGTGCATGAAATAGGCCAGCATGTGACTGGTAAATCTACGTCTTCATCAGCAACACCGTGCTGAACATTTGGAATTTTGGCATTAGATAATGCTGCAGCTGCAGCCAATGTACAGCAATCAAATAAATTACCACCATTATCTAAAATGTGTAANTCAATGTAAACCATCCAAACTCTTTCCCCATGTTCTATACATAAAGCATCAAAATCAATCATTCTAGATTCACGTATACCTCTGTCAACAACTCTTGCTAATTCAATAGAAGCTTCACGAGGTGGGCCAGGGTCAAAGGATTGATCAGCTAAAGGAGCCAATTCAGTAGATGTAGTCATAGTTCCGCTACCAGGAGAATCTCCATATGGAGTTCCAATTAACAATTTTATTCCGCATAAAACCTTAGTTTTACCNAGNTGAACCATGGATGAGCCTTCAGCAGTATTAATCATTCCAGTTTCAATTTTTACATTTCTAAATTCAAGCACACCTCTTCCATCAGCTCTCTTTCCTTCAGCAGCTAAGGATTCCATATGNCCTTTCATTAAGTTTGAAACGCTATNNNTACTCATTTTTTACCTCCNTAACTTTTGTCCAAGGCATCTCGCATAATTTTGTATAAATCCATACATCCGCTAGTTGCTAAATCCATAGCTTCTTCAAATTGGTCAGGAGTTAAGTGCCCATCTAATTGTAATAGGACGACTTCTCCAGTACTTGGGATAATAGCTAGAGGCAAATCAGCTTGTCCATAATTGTCCTCTTCTTTGTTTAAATCAAGTACAACTATATCATTAACTTTTCCAGAAGCACAAGCAGGAATCATATCTCTCATAGGTATTCCTGCATCAGCTAAAGCAACAGAAGCTGCAGTCATTGCAGCACATCGAGTACCTGCATGAGCTTCTACAACTTGCATATCTACACGTATAGATGCTTTAGGAAATTCTTCTACCATAACTACTTTCTCAAAAGCTTGTGAAACAATATAAGAAATTTCAGTTGATCTTCTATCTAATCCAGGTCTCTTTCTATCATTTACACTAAAAGGTGCCATAGTGTATCTTGCTTGAACAATAGCTCTATCAGCTTTTTGTTTATGCCTAGGATGACATTCCATAGGTCCAAATACACCTGCATAAATTTTGTTATTTCCCCATTCAAGATAACAAGAACCATCTGCATTATCTAAAACACCTGCAGTGATTTTCACTTCTCTTAGTTCATCGGGTTTTCTTCCGTCTAGACGGACTCCGTCTTTAATCAATTCCATATCTGTTTGGCCAGCCATTTTATTTCTCCAATAATTTTTCTATTTTTTTAGTTAAACCTTCTGAGGAAGCTTCTCTATCTATTGTNTCCATAGCTTTTTGTGCTTTAGANATATCTTCCCCNTTTCCATCAATCCAAATAAATCCATTTTGTCCTATTTGAATTCGNGTATTTGTTTTCTCACGGATAGCAGTAATCATAGATCCCTGTTTTCCAATAACTCTTGGAACTGCAGTAGGTTCGACTTGAACTACTGTTCCAGAGTATAACTTTCTGCAATCATCTTTCTTTAGACTTATTTGATGTGAACCGCCTGCATCTACCATGAAAACTTCAGCCCATACAGTATCACCTATTGCTAAGAAACGTGCAGTATCACCAAAAGGTACTTTCCATCCAGATTCACTGTGATGAAGTGTTGAATTAAATGCAGATCCAATATTCATTCTCCAAACAGAAGGCCCAGTTTCAGCACANACTGCAACAATTTTATCGCCTACCTTTGGATTATATCTACCTTTTATCGCGTTGACATTTACATATCCACTTCTATCATTCGAGTAACCTACAACTGATGAATATACTCTTCCCTCTTTTCTAAAAATTCCCTTACCNGGTTTACTTTTACTATCTAGTAAATCTCCAGGAAGTACGAATCCNTTAGAATTCTCACTATTTTTATTATTTTTTGATTCTTCGCTCATATGAATCACCTATTATTTTTTCAATTATAACATTCCTTTCCAAACTTAGCCCTATATGAAGATTTGTTTCTAAATTATTTTTATTTCAGCAGCCCCTTTTGTTATGGAACCTAACAAATTTTCAAGTTCATTATAAGAAGCTGCAGACATCTTTAGAAGCCCTATCCAACTTCCGTCATTTTGGTACTCTTCATTTTCTATAGTTCCAAGACTAGACATTTGGCCATAACATTTCCCAACAAATATAGCAGGAATTTTTACAGCTGCTTTAACTTTTTCAAAAGATATNGGAATTAATGGCCTTATTCTTTTAACAATGTCTTCTACTTGGCTTTCAACACTTTTTATAGGATCAAAATTATACCTAGCTTCAACAATTGCATTTTCAATTCTTTGTGGAGGATGTGCACCGCCAGTTTGAGGATTCATCGCATTAGCAACAATATGTGATAAAATCTGTTTCTTTTTTTTATCAATCATTTCTTTTTTCTGTTCAGAAGTTAATTGAATAGTACCTTCAGTTAAGATTCTTTTGTAAATATCAATCAAATTAGAGGATTCAAAGATATCATCTAATATATTTTCAGGTGCGCGCTCACCTTTTGCACTATCTGTCCAGATGCCATCTACTGCAATACTATCTTCCCAGTCAATTTCATCCCCATCTTTGAAAGCCTGCGCTTCATTTGGGTCAATTAATATTTCAAAACGATTTCCGCCAGTTTCAAGCCTGGCAATCACAGCATCCTCAAGAGATACCATTACTTAATTTTTTTAATTTCTTTACTAACTAATTCAGAGTCTAAAGTTCCAAACTCTTTTTCAGTACTGATAACCGCAATTTCAATAACTTCAGCTTTAAGATTATTTTCATTAGCTGCAGAAAGTGCCTTTAATCCAAGAGNAATAGCTTGCTTNTCGGTCATGTTTTCTTTGTAATCTTTTTCAAAAACTTCCATGACTTCATTTCTTCCAGCTCCAATTCCTCCAGCTTTGTATGCCATCATCGCGCCAGATGGATCAGTCTCGTAAAGATGAGGGCCAGACGCATCCATTCCGGCAATAAGCATTGCAGTTCCNAAAGGCCTTACTCCNCCATATTGAGTATAACTTTGTTTAAAATCGCAGAGTTTTTTTACTAAAGAAGCAATAGCTAGTTCTTCATCATAATTAAATGAATTTACTTGACATTCGACACGTGCTTTGTCAACTAAGGCCCTTGCATCAGCAACTAAACCCGATGTTGCACAGCCAACGTGTCCATCAATTTTAAAAATTTTTTCAATACTGTCAGCTTCTATTAACTTAGAGCTTAATCTTTTGTCCACTATTAATACAACCCCATTTTTGAATTTAATACCAACGGTGGTAGTCCCTCTTTTTACTGCTTCCCTTGCGTATTCAACTTGAAATAATCTCCCATCTGGAGAAAATACAGTTATTGCGCGGTCATATGCCATGTGTCCTGCTTGCATAAAAATACCTACATGCCACCGTTTCCCGCTCTAATAAAGGGTATCGGTAGGTGGCTTAATTATTAAATGAGCAGTATTTACCACACTGTGCGCAAAGTATGGATTATTGCATTGATGATGCTGGTTCCAGGTTGTTTGGATAGTACTCCGGAATCTTTGGAAGGCGTTGAGATTTCAATTTTAGCAGAGTCTTTTGTTGAAGGTGACACAATTTCTTTTATGGCGTCAGGTAACAATCCTAGCGGNGCTAAATTTTTGTGGGATTTTGGAGATAACACAGGCAGTTCGGGGAAATCGGTGAAACATACTTATGCTGATGAAGGATCCTATACAGTTACTTTAACTGTAGTAGATGAGGATAATAAAATAGGCGTAGTTAAGGAAGATATAGAGATATTGTATAGGAATCAAGTACCTGTAGCAAGTTTAGATGCAACCTATGGAGGTTCAGGACAACAAATTAAAGTTAATAGTATAGCGTTTTTTGATGGTGGAGCTTCTAGCGATCCAGATGGCGATGTATTAGAATTTGAATGGGATTTTGGGGATGGAGCGACTTCTTCACTATTAAGGCCAAATCACGAATATGTTGATACTGGAAATTATACCGTAACTTTGACAGTGACAGATCCTAGTAATGAATCAAGTACTGCACAAACTTGGGTTCTTGTTAACATAAGAACATACAGTGTTGAGTTTATTCAAAATGAAATTACAATTCCAGCATTTGCAGGCTATACTGCAGAAGGGGCAACAACAACACAAAATCATGCATATCCTTATAATCTTACATCAGTAAATTATGATTTGGAATGGGAAGAAGATGAAGATTTAGATTCTCCAGAAAACCCAGTGGTGGGCACTCTTTTTCCGGATGATTTTTCCCTTGGAGTTTCAACAAATTACCTTTTCAATTTAACAGAAAATGGAACTTCAGGTAATTTAGAACTCAACTTTGATGTTTTATCATCAATCCCTGAGGATTTAATTTTATCATTTGGTTCTGAAAATGAAGTGATGCAGCACTTATTTCAAAATGGATACACTAGTGCAAAAGGGCAAGGTTCTTGGGCGACGTCTATTACCTGTAATGATGCGCCTTCCATAGTTCCTGAAATATTTACAGAAGTAGATCAAGGTAATGATTGGATACTCTACGTTAGTTATAATTATTATGAATCAATAATTACTGAAATTTAATTATTATATTCTTCTATTTCTTCAGATGAAGCAAGTTTTGATGCTAGGAAAAGTAGAGTTTTATCAACAACATCATTATAGTCTTTTCCACCTTTTTGTTTAGCAATCTCAAGAGGTTTAATGGCACATTCGACTGCATTATCCAAATCATCAGGATTTCGTTTTAGTGAAAGATGATAATTACAAACGGCTAGATTGTGCCAAGCCCTAGGTTCTTCAGGATCTATTTCAGTAGCCTTTCGGAAGTGCTCTGCAGCCCTTTCAAGGCGTTTTTCAGCCCAAGCGGCATTGCCTAGTCTTAGATAATTTGAAACATCTCCTTTGGCAACTTTAGATGCAAATTCTCGATATTCACCACCTTTGTCAATGATGTCATTATTTTCTTGATATGAAGTAGTGCTGCTTTGGTAGCTATTCGTATAGTTTTCAGAACTACTTGAATATGCATTAGGAGTGGTTGAAGTTTCATTTTTGTCATAAACTTCCCTTTCTAAAATTTCAGTTGTATCTGGACTCGGTTCATCAAACATTCCAAACCCAAACATAGGCTCATATTCTTCGTTTTCATCAGATGAGGATGTTTCATTGCTTTCATCATGTACTTGACTTGCATCTATAGTTTCTTTAAATGTAGAAGGTGAAACTCCTTCATTTATATCAAAACCTAATATATTGTTTCCAGCCCCCGCATAAACAACATCTATCGACAAAGATGTTGAAACGCATGTAATTTCATTGTTTGCTTCAAATATTTTTTTTACTTCTCCTTTGTCATTTAATTGATAAATATTATGATCATGAGATCCCGCAAGCACCCCTCCATTTTCAATAGGCCTTACAGAGCGAACGTATCCCTTTGTTTCAAAATTCCATAATTCATTTCCTTGTAAATCTAGTGAATGAACCATGCAATCCCATCCTCCAATTAATATTGCATTATTATCTTTTTCAATATCTACATCCCATAAAGCGTCACTTCTTTGTTTTTTCCATGATAAATTGCCTTCTGAATCTAGGCAGTACAAGAATTCGTCACCACATGCTACTACATTTGCACCATTTCTTGAAACACCTACACCTACCATTGCTCTTCGAGTATCATACTCCCATAGTTTGGAACCGCTCTCTGTGAACATACATATCGAATCTCCNGTTCCAATCACAATAACTTGGCCGTTTGGATCTACCGCAAGTGACCAAATAGATTTTCCAACATTAACTTCCCATTCAACATTTCCCAAAGAATTAAACATCCTNAGTTTACAGTCTTTACCTCCNCATACTACTCTATTGCCATCCTTCATAATGGCAATGCCATAGGTACCTTCATCAATATTTTTTTCCCAAATAATGTTGCCTTCGTTACTGGCTAAGGAGATGTTTCCCCCGTTGTCCCCAAAAGCTATTTTCATTCCGTCTTCGGATGATGATATACATTTAATAGCTTCAGGAGTGTTTATTTCAAATTTGGGATTATTGGACATTAACAGTAGTAATCCATCCAAGCTCATATTTATCTCTTTTTATTCATATAATTACACAAATAAATTTATATAAAGAGCGATTGTAGTACTGCACTGAACTTAGAGCCTGTGAATGTAATTTACGGGTTTTAATTTCGCACAATTGGTGTACAAATGACAAATAACCGTATTGCATTTATGTCGGCTTTAGCTTTTGGGATATTGTCCCTTTTTTTNTTAGGTAATTCACAAGCAGCTACTTTGAATAATGCTAATTTTGAGTCTGCAGATAACACTAGAGTTGATTCTTTATCTGGCGTTAGTTTTAGTATAGAATTGGATGCAGAAGATGGAGAAACTATAGTCGGTGATACCTTCGTTGCTACTTTTGGAGATCCAGATGGAGATTGGAGTTTTGAAATAGAGTTAGTATGTACTGACGACGTTTCAAGTTGTGATGACGGCGAGTCTGATGGTGAGGGAAATGAGTTGGATGGTACTTGGAAAACACCAGATACATTAACTGCAGGCGAAACAGTTTCAGCCCCAGGAGATGAGCATATGTGGTATGGATTCGAAGTTACTACTAGCGTAGGGGACTTTTTCGTAAGTAATCAAGATACTGGAGTTGTAGTCAATACACTTCCAACACTAGACGATGATGCGGCAGTTTCAGGAGACGATATGCCTTATTCAGAAAGAACGATTTCAATAACTTACACTGATGCAGACGATCATGATGGAGTGATTTTGGTAGAAGTATGTGAAGATACAGAACCAACAAGTTGTGAAGCTGAATTTGGTTTAACAAAAGAAGATGGAGAGGATAATACCGCAGGGGCAGTATATTCAGCAACCTTTACAACTGCATTTGGTGGGGCACTCACAGCTACAGTTACAGCTACAGATGGTTTTGATTCTTCTGACGATATAAGGACTGCATCTTTTTCAGTAGATGAGGATAAACCATGGCTAGTAAATGATGCAGTAAATCCAACCTCAGCAGGTACGTCTGACCAAGTAACATTTAGTGTAGTTTATTGTGTATTCGAAGCACAGACAGGACCTTCAGTATCTGTAGATGTAGGTGGTTCTTCCCATGCATTATCCGAAGATGGTGATGCAGACGCAGGACTTTGTGTAAATGGTGTTGGTAAAAATTACACAGTATCAACTACTGTAGCATGGGCAGAAACAGCTCAAGCAGTTCAATTCTCAGCATTAAATGATGCAGACGCCGGCGATAATTTAGATTCAGATTCAGTTACTATCAATGACTTACCTACAATTGATGGTAGTTTCGTAGAGAGAGTTGGAGATAATTTCGTTATTCAAATGACAGCAACTGATGNTAACGAAGATGCTGGAGATTCACTTACAGTNAATGCNTTGNTAGAACATAGTACAGCACCTTNTGTAATGGCCTTTGNAGACCCTCATTACGAAGTTACAATTTCAGAAGCAGATATTATCAATGAAAGGGGNGGTCTTAGAGCAGTTACTTTCCAAGTTTCGGATTCATATGGTGAAATCGTAACAGAAGATTTCGGAGATCAAATTNATGTTACTAAAACAAGTAATTTTGATGTGGAAATTAAGGNTGGTGGAAGTACAGANATTACTACAGCACCAGGTACTAGCACATACACTTACACNATAACTAATAATGGTAATTTTGAAGATANTTTTACAATTGCAACTAGTAGNNTTAATGNCTGGTTCTCAGNAGTTGATGATGTTACGGTTGCTTATGGAAGCACTTCAGATTTTGATGTAACAGTAACAATACCTAATACTCTTGCAGGCACTANAGATACATGGAGTGTTACTTCAACAGCAACNAATGATGGNACAGTAGANGATGTAGTTNTAAGTGGTTCAACTACAGTAGATACNGTTACAGGNCATGATATAACNGNNGANAGTGACCTTTCAGGAAATCCTGGAGATACAGTAACATATCATTTTACNGTTTTGAATACNGGAAATGCTGAAGAAACTTATGNTTACACAGTTACNGCNANTAATGGTTGGNNTGNACTTCCTGCAGGNGGTNCTTTCACATTAGCTATGGGTGNNTCTGAAACAATAGNNGTTACNCACACAGTTCCAGCNGATGCANGTGCAGGNGATGATTCTACAGTTACTTTTACAGTNGTTGGAGGATCNACTTCNGAAGTTACNACNACNGNNAATCANGTNTATGANTTATCAGTTTCAGCAGNTNCTTTAACTGGTTTGAAACCAGGAGAATCTGGCGAATTATCATTTACAATAACTAATGAAGGTAACGGTCTTGATACTTACACCATAGGATATAACGGAATATGGGCTACAGGAGTATCATCAACTACAGAAACTCTAGGTTCAGGTAGTTCTATTACATTAACAGTAGATGTAGCAATTCCAGCAAATGTAGCTAGTGGAGCATCTTCAGTTGTTGGATTGTCAGCTTCAGGTTCAATGGACACTGGCGCTAGTGATTCATATGATGTAGTAGTTGCTTCAACAACTCGTTCATTAACAATTACTGGACCGGATGCATATACTTTCAATGAAGGCACAGTAGGTCAAGGAACAGCTACAATTCAAAACAATGGAGTTTCTACAACTTTTATCGTGACATCAATGTCAGATTCAGTTAATTTTGAAACATCATCATATGTAGTTGTTGGAGGTGCAACTCAAGAAATCAGTTTCAGTATAATGGCCTCAGCTAGTGGAGATCAATCATTTACCATTTCAGATAATGTTGATTTCAACTCTGCTACACACACTTTTACCTTAACAGCTAGGACTTTCAGCACAGATATGAGCTCTTGGGGTCTTGCAGAATGTAGCAATGATGGTGTTACTTGTACATATGATGAAGACTCATGGGATGGTTCAGCATACACTAACGCAGGTACATGGACTACAAGTATGGTATATGTCGATGAGAATGCTCAAAGTGGTACACACTCATTTGATACTACAATAGCTAATACTAATCCAACAGTTGCAACACCGTCATTGAGTAATCCAGTACAAGGTACAAAACATTTCTTTTCCTTTACAATACCAACAGATTCAGACGGTACAGTTACTCATTTTGTTGTTAAGTTTGGTGATGGGGAAGAACAAACTTTCCAAGCTTCAGATTTCAGTGGACAGACAGTTACAGCAACACATACTTATTCAGAATCAGGTAACTTTAATGTTGTTGCAACAGCATATGACAATTCAGGAGGCAGTACTGAACAAACAGTAGCAGTTTCCGTTGGCGACGAAATGGTAACATTGGAGAAAGGTTATACTTACAACCTAGTTGCTTTACTTGGATTTTTCTTGTTAGGAACAATCTTATCAGGAACAGCATTCAAGATGCAACAAGGTGAAATAGCAGGTGACGAAGAAATGAACGAAAGAGACCGACAAAGACTAGAGAGTGTAGAGCGCCGCATGGAAAGTTTATCAGAGCGTGAAGAACTTATGGAAGTCTCCGCTTATGATGCATCCCGTGCAGCGACAAAATTGGAAGAGCACATTACAGCTTTCAATAGCATACTGGTAAAAGCCCAGGAAATAGCTGCAGAAGATAAACTCAAAGAGCTAGAGGCTGCTGAAGAAGCACGCCAAAAGAAGGATGAGGAAATGCAACTTGACTTGGAAGATCCAGATATAGAAATGGTTGCAGAAAGATTCCATGAATCTTTAGCACGCTTAGTTGCAGCACGTGATGACTTATCAAAAATTGAAAAGCATCTTGCACGTATTCTAAAAATGGAACGTGATGAGCAATTAGAGAAGCTAACTGAAATGACAGAATCTTATGAAACAACTAAACGTAAAATTGATGCTTTAGAATCATCAAAGGAAGCCAGAGATGCAGCAGCAGTTGAGAATAACATTATGAATATGTTGAGTGCAGCAGCATCAGGCGGTTCAATGAACGACGCAGATTTCGGAGATTTCGGAGACTTTGGCGGAGATGATGATGAATACGAAGTTGAGATTTATGAAGATGAAGATGGTTCATTCTATTACATAGATCCAGACACAGGTGAAGAAGTTCCTTGTGACGAAGACGGCAATGCCTTATAGGCGCGATTCTAAGATTAATTAGATTCAGTTGTCTTTCCGCATAGACTGGTGGTGGCCTTTCCAAGAGGAAATAAACTCCCAGTTTGGTTTTTCAAAATCTAGAGAGAAAGTTTCGTCACGTTTGATTTCTAGGTTGTATAAGCCTAAAGGAAATTTATCAAAGTTATTACTAAATAATACAGTAACCATAGTTGGTGCTGGAATAACAGAAAATGAAATAATTCCTGAAGGTGTATTAATTGCCGCAGATGGGGCTGTTTCAGCATGTCTTAAAAGAAACTTAATTCCAGATGTAGTAGTTACCGATTTAGATGGCTACTTGCCAGATATAGTCATGGCAAATAAAAAGGGTTCAGAAGTAATAGTACATGGACATGGTGATAATTTATCTAGGTTGTTTGAGTTTTCTACTAAGATTCATCCGATAAGTTTGACAACTACTTATCCTTCAAATAATACTGACTGCTGGGGAGGATTTACAGATGGAGACAGATCACTTATGATGTCTCTTAGCTTAGGTGCAGATTTTGTTAATTTGGTAGGCTTTAATTTTGAAAAACTTGGAGAATACACCGGTAATTTTAGTTTTAAGAAACTTCAGAAATTATCATGGGCACGCAAAATAGTCAATAAATGTAAAGAAGAAACGGATAAAGTTAAGATTCTTTAATCACCAATAAGTCTAATGAATGCATCTTCTAGATTATTGGTTCTAGTACTAGCCAGTACTTCTTGTATTGTGCCTACAGCTAATAATTGTCCATTATCTATGATTGCAATTTTTGTACACAAACTTTCAGCCATTTCAATAATATGTGTTGAAAGTAAGACAGTTCTACCATTAGCTGCAAGATTCTTAATCCAATCTTTGAGTAATTTAGTATACCTTGGATCTAATCCGCTTGCAGGTTCATCCAGCAATACCATTTCAGGATCATGAATCAAGGTCATGGCAATAGCTATTTTTTGTCTCATACCTTTAGAGTATGTTCCCACTTCTTGGTAAATTTGTTCATCTAAACCTAATGTTTTAGCATAATAAGATACTCTTTGCTTGATCATGTCAGCAGATAATTTTCTTAATTTCCCAATTAATTCTAAGCATTCAGCTCCAGTGAGTTTATCATAAAGTAGTGGATTTTCAGGAAGATAACCCATTATTGACTTTGCTTTTAATGGAGTTCTTTGCAAATCTATGCCACCTATAGTTATACTTCCTTTACTTGGCTTTAGCAATCCACAAAGCATCTTTATTGTTGTAGATTTTCCAGCACCATTTGTTCCTAATAATCCAAAGACTTCACCTTTTTCTACACTGAAAGTAATTTCTTTTGCCGCAGGTTTACCACTGTAATATTTTGTTAGCCCTGCAACTCTAATCATTACCCGTGAAAGACACCTTAACTTAAAAATTAAGGTAAGATGCGTTTTAATTATATATGACATCATAGTGTGAAAAAAGTAAGGTATTGCAATAATGAAGCTCAGCAAAGATAAACGTTTTATTGATTTTCAGAATCTTTTGAGTGCTTTGCGATTAGATAATTTTCCTATAGTAGTTGAGGGGAAAAGAGATACTATAGCTTTACGAAAATTACAAATTAGAAATCCAATTATAGAGCTTAATGATGGTACATCAGTATTGACTACAGTTGAGCGTATTTTCCAAGATTCTGGGGCCTCAAGTGAATTTATTATTATGACAGATTGGGACAAAACAGGAAATAAATTAGCTAAGCAATTAATTTTGTATGGCGAAGCTTCAGATCTAAAGCCAAACGATGACTTTAGACGTAAGCTTTCAAAATTTACAGATAAAGAGATATCATGTGTAGAAGAACTTGCTACATTTGCGCATAGTCTTGGTAAGTAGGCCCTCTCCCTTTAATAATCCATATCTGTTCAGAAAGATAATGCAAGTTCTAAGCAATAAAAAGGAAGATAGCAAGGATGACAATTCAAGTTATCTTTCTAAGCTACAAGAAATAAGAGAGAATAGTGGAAAAGCTGATACTACTGGCCTTTTGGACTCTGAAATATTGTTTTTCCTTGCATCAGATTCAAGCCTTAAGAAAGCAATTACACAAGCCTTCGATTATCATTTATCACTTAGGCAATTAGTAGGCGACGAGATAATCATGAAATCGGAAGCGTCATTGGTAGAATATGTACAGGAAGGTTTTGTAAATTTTTATGCTCCAGCTACCATTAACCCTTATATTGCTATTGGAGCTCAAGGTCCTTGGATAATTTCATCTCATGGAGCTGTAATACATGACAATGGTGGTTACGGTATGTTGGGTTCAGGACATAGCCCAGAAAATGTTATTTCTTCTATGTCTAAAAATTGGGTTATGGCCAATGTAATGACGCCTTCATTTTCACAACAAAGATTTGTAGATGCATTAAATAGGGAGTTAGGGCACACAAGAGGTTCTTGTCCATTTGATAGATATATCTGCGTTAACAGTGGTTCTGAATCTGTGTCAGTTAGTCTTAGAATTGCAGATGTTAATTCCAATGTTCATACTTCTCCAGGAGGAAAGCATGAAGGAAAAGAAATAAAATTATTGGCAATTGAACAGGGTTTTCATGGACGAACGGATAGGCCGGCTCAATTATCACACTCATGTAAAGACGGCTATGATAAAAATTTAGCATCATTTAGAGATAGAGATAATTTGTATTTAGTTCCTCCAAATGATATAGATGCTTTAAGAAAGATATATGACCATGCTGAGAAAAGTAATGTTTTTATTGAGCTAATGGCAATTGAGCCCGTTCAAGGAGAAGGCAATCCTGGTCAATGCATTACTAGAGAATTTTATGATGAAGCAAGAAAATTGACTAATGCACATGATTCATTACTACTAATAGACTCAATTCAAGCTGGCTTTAGAGGTCAAGGTTGTCTTTCAATTATTGATTACGAAGGTTTTGAGGACTGTGAGGCACCAGATCTTGAAACTTGGTCCAAAGCACTTAATGCAGGTCAGTATCCGCTATCCGTTCTCGGAATGAATTCAAGAGCTTCAAAATTATATGTCAATGGAATTTATGGAAATACAATGACAACCAATCCTCGTGCACTCGAGACTGCAGTAAGTGTGTTAGAAAGTATCACTCCTGAATTGCGGTCAAACATTAAGGAGAGGGGGAAAGAATTTGTTTTTAAATTGAATGAACTTATGGCTGAGTTTCCTAATGAAGTTCTTAAAGTTCAAGGAACTGGATTGTTGTGTAGTGCAGAATTAAGGCCTGAAATCCCAGTTGTTGGTTTTACAGGTATGGAACCTTGGTGCCGTAGAAGAGGACTTGGAGTGATTCATGGTGGAACAAATGCTTTAAGGTTTACATCACATTTTAGTATAACTTCCGAGGAAATTGACTTAATAATTAAAATAGTAAGAGAAGGAATTATTGATTTTCGAGATTCCTTAAATTAATTATAAATCAATATTTAATTTGTTTTCAATTTCGTTAATTATTCGTTCAGATTTCAAAATTTCAACCATTTTATTGTGATCGTTATAAAGTGGCCGGTCTTCATCTAAATAGGCTATATTTTCTCTTATAATTTTATGTGCAATAGAAGTGCCTTTTCCCATACCTTTCTTTCTCATATCAAGTGCTTGGGCAGCGGCCATCATTTCAATAGCTAAAACTCCATAACAATTATCCAATATTTGTCTTGTTTTTTGAGAGGTGGTTAATCCCATTGAAACAAAATCTTCTTGATCTGCTGCAGCAGGAATAGATTGATTAGCTGCAGGATGAGACAAAATTCTAGTTTCAGCAATTAATGCATCGGCAGTATATTGAGAAAGCATCATGCCTGAATGCAACCCTGGCTTTTCAGCCAAAAACGGAGGTAGCCCTACAGATAATGCAGGATTTGTTAACCGATTCATTCTTCTTTCAGATAAAACTGCAACCATACTTAGTCCAGTTCCTATCATTTCCATTGGAAGCGCGATAGGACTTCCTTGAAAGTTAGCGCCAGTTAGAACATCTTTTTCTTTTGTTAAGAAAATAGGATTGTCTCCAACACCATTTAGTTCAATTTCTACTTGACTTACTGCATAATCAATAGAATCTCTCAAAGTTCCAGCCACTTGTGGAGTTGATCTCATAGAATAAGCATCTTGTACTTTTTTTCCTCCACTAAATAATATTTCAGATTCTTCTGTTAATAAATTCAAATTATTAGCTATTTTTTGAGAACCATTAAATCCTCTCAATTCATGTATTCTTTTATCATAAGGTTTCATATTTGCCATTAGAGCTTCTAAAGTCATAGCTGCAGCAATATCATGTAATTTCATCCATTTTTTTGCATCATATAATGTAATTGCAGCTAGTGCGGTCAGAACATTGCTTCCGTTAATTAGAGCTAGACCATCTCTAGCTTCAAGTTCAAGTGGTTCTAATCCAATTTTCTTTAAGGCATCCTTTGAATCTACAATTTCATCATCAACAATCATTTCGCCTTCTCCCATGAGTGATAAAGCAATTTGTGACATTGGAGATAAATCACCACAAGCACCTACTGAACCTTTCTCACATACTACGGGTGTCAAATCGTGATTAAGTACTTCAATTAAGTATTCAGTTATTTCTTTTCTTCCTCCAGAGTGTCCTTTTGAGTGTACATTAATTCGTCCGCACATAGCTCCTCTAACTATCTCTCTAGCCATCGGTTTTCCGATTCCAGCAGCATGTGAATAGATTAATAATTTTTGAAATTCTTTAGTTTGATTAGGGTTTAGAGTTACTTCGGAAAATTCTCCAATACCGGTAGTTATTCCGTACATAATTTCATGATTATCTATTTTTTCTTCAAGCATCCTTCTGCAAGAATTAATTTTTTCCCATGATTTCTTAGATACTGAAATACTAGTTTTTTTTCTAGCCACTTCAACTACCTTATCAATCGTTAAAGATTTGCCATCAATTACTACGGACATTCTTGACAAGATATTAGTACTTAAATAAAATTCACTGTCCCTCTACTTTTTTTACAACCGGCTTATGCTAAATTGTGAGTAACAGTATAAAATCACAGCTTAAAACGTTGAAATTAGAAGCAAATTCGTACAAAAAATTGGGAGATTTTGCTAAAGCTGAAAAAAATATCTTAAAAGGATTGGAACTAAGACCAGACGATAATAGTTTTAATCATGAACTAGCTAAGATTTATTTTAAAAACAAAAGATATAATAAATGCCTTCAATTATTATTGACCCTATCTAAGAGGATAAAGCATCGCCAAATTCTTTTCAAGGATATTGCGATGTGTTATTATAAAATGAATAAATTAGAAGAGTCTCTAGAGGCAGTGCAAGTTTCATTGTCTGATAATCCAGACAATATTTCTTCACTGTACGTGGAAGGATTGATTTACAAAGAATTAGGAGATTTTGAAAAATCAATTTCATCATTTACCAAGTTATTAAGTTTAGATTCAAATAATAGAGATGCATTATATCAATTAGGTAAACTTCACCATCAAAAAGGGAAATATAGAGAAGCTTTAGAATCGTTTGACAAAGTTTTAGAATTTAGACCTAGAGACAATGAAGTTTTGAAGGCAAAGGGTATTTCACATGATGAGTTAGATGAATATAAAGAAGCTTCAGAAGCCTTGAAGAAAAGTATAGATGTAGACGATGAAATTATTTTTAATGATAGAGGTGTTGCACTTAGTAGATTAGGATATAATCACAAAGCCATTGATAGCTATCGCAGAGCACTTGCTTCTAATCCAAAATATTCCATTTGTTGGTTCAATCTTGGCAAAGCACTTTTTAGAGTTGGAGATCTAAAAGATGCCCTTACAGCATTTCAAACATCAACAGAACTTAATCCAAATAATAGAAGTGCTTGGAACAATAGAGGAGTTACTTTGAGACAATTAAATAGATTAGAAGAATCTCTTGATTGTTACGAAAGAGCTTTAGCTTTAAAGAAGGAATATGCTTGGGCTTGGCACAACAAAGGTTATGCGTTGGAATTGTTAGATAGGCCACGTGAAGCGCTTGAAAGCTATGAAACTACATTAAATTACAAACCATCCTCAAATGAACATGGGGGGACAGAATGGGAAAAATTAAAAAAAGATACAGAAGACGCTATTGAAAGATTAAACAAAGTTATTGGTGAATAATGGACGTTATAGATCTTATTAAAAAAGGCGAATCCTTTTATGAAAAAGGTGATTCATCATCAGCGAAAGAAAAATTTTTGCAAGCAGCTTCACTTGCACCAGAAGATCCACAGATTTACAATAGATTAGGTATGCTTGAAATGTCTAGATCATCACCAGAAGCGGCTAAAGAATTTTATGAAAAAGCATGCACTTTAGCTCCAGAAGTTGCCAGATATCATATGCGTTTAGGAGATTCTTTACAAAGATTATCAAGATATGAGGAAGCAATAGGTGCTTATGCAACATCTTTGGATTTGGAACCAAGGAATGCTCCAGCGTGGAATAACAGAGGCTTTGCAAATTTCAATATTAATCGTTGGAATGAAGCTTTGAGATGCTATGATGAATCAATGAAGTCTGATCCAACATATGCTGTAGCCTGGTACAATTATGGTTACACACTTCAATTGTCAGGAAGATTAAATGATTCAAAGGATTATTATCAAAGGGCCGTTGAGTTAGATCCAAATGATAAAATCGCATGGAATAATCTAGCTAATGTTCATTATAATCAAGGCCTTTATGAAAGAAGTATTGAGCTCTACAAAGAATCACTAAAATTGGATGAAGAATATGTAATCGCAGTCAATAATATAGGAAATGCCTTAGATCACTTGCATAGATATGAGGAATCAATATATTATCATGAAAAGGCAATAGAATTGGATTCAACATTTCATTATGCATGGATGGCAAAGGGACGTGCCCTCACACGCCTTAATCGTCCCGAAGAGGGTTTAGAATTCATTGAAACTTCAATAGAATTGGAATCTGGAGATCCAGATTATCATGAAGCACTAGGTCGTTGCTTTCAAGAGTTGAAATTATATGATAAGGCGAGACAAATAATCAATCTAGGTTTATCTGTAGATGGGCAACATGTGCCATGTTGGGTTGCCTTAGGAGACATAAATATGGAAATAGGAAATACTTTGCAAGCGATGCAATGCTTTGATGAGGCCGTCAGGGCTCAGGATGTATTGTCTCGTAATAGGATGAGAGATTTGGATTGGATTGAGAAAGGTCGTATTTTGCAGAATGCAGGAGTAGTCCACGAAGGCTTTCGTCAATACATTAATGCTATTTCGGTTGCTCCAGGGACAGGCAGACCTTATTTTAGAAATGCACAAGTTTTAATTGATTTTAATAAATTGACAGAAGCACGAGAATTAATAGACAAAGGTTTAGAGATAGATCCCAATTCGATTACAGGTCAAATTTTGTTATTAAAAACATTGTCAGGTGATGAAATTAAAAACAGAATAAATGATTTTTTGATATTTAAGGACAATTTTTCCACAGCTCAGCAAATTATAGCTAATAAGCTGATGCCAATTGATCCAGAATTAGGTTTAGATTTTCTTGATTTTAATAATCCAAAACATTTCTTTTTAATAAGTCAATGTTTTTTTGAATTAGGAAAGTTTTCAGACTCTTTAATATTTGCAAATAAATTTATTAATTTTAAACCTAGAGAGATTAAAGGATTCTTAAACGCAGGTTCAATATCAATTGAAATGGAAAATTTTGATGAAGCTAGCAACTTTTTTGATATGGCCTTAGGTATTGATAATCTATCAGCTGAAGCAATATATGGGAAAGGTTTAGTTTTAAAAAGGAAAGGTGAAAAATATGATGATTATCAACTCATACTTTCACAGATAGATAAAGAATTAGTTATTTAGTTAAAATTTCAGTGAATACATTTTCTACATCTTTAGAAACTTTTTCCCAAGAAAATAATTCTTCAACTCTCTTTCTTCCTCTATTTCCCATTTCGCGAGCCATTTCCGGTGCATTCCAAATTTTTTCGAGAGCTTCTGTAATTGCAGATGGATCCAATGGTTCTACGATATATCCTTCCTTCTCAGAGATAACGTCTCTAACGCCAGGTATATCGCTTAAGATAAGTGGCTTTCCAGAAGCCATCCCTTCAAGTCCAACAATTCCAAAGGCTTCTAATCTTGATGTTGATGGTAAAATAACTACATCTGTAGCTGCATAATATGCTGGCAACCAATAATCATCAACAGGACCAACAAATATAACTCTCTCATTTAAATCTAGTTTTTTTACCAAATTTTCTAACCATTTTTTGTAAGGTCCATCTCCGACAATCAGTAATTTTCCTTTTTCGATATAATTTAAACTTCGTATTAAAATTCCAATGCCCTTGTGTGGTACAAGTCTTCCAACAAAAAGTGCCAAAGGTTCATCATCAGTAGAATATTTATCTTTGATAATTTTACCATCATTATCAGGCTTAAATCGATTTATGTCTACAGCATTAGGAATAACTGTGACATCAATATCCCATAAAGTACGAGAGGTAGTAGCATAACTTTCAGTTGTTGAAATAACTCTGTCAGCTACTCGTAAAGGGTAATTCCCTAGATAATTTTGATAAATATTTACAGCAGTATTTCCAAAAAATCCCCTTAATTCTAAATCACAGTGGTGAGTTACAACAAAAGGTTTACCAGCTTCTTTAGCTCCTTTTGCAGCAAATCTTTCAGTAAATGGAGGAGGTGAATGCACATGTACTATATCTGCATGTGTCCTTCGGACAAATTCCTTTATTGAAGTTACAATAGGAGTATTGTACATGTTTATCCACTGAGGTAAACGAGTTATTTTTATTCCATTAAGATTTTCAGTTTCAGGCATTCGGCTATATCTTGATGTGACAACTTCCACTTCATGACCTAATTTTATTAAATTCTCAGAGAGTCCTAGTACATGTGATTCTACACCTCCAAAATGTGGAAAGAAATATGGAGTTACTTGAAGAATGTGCATTATATTATCAAACTTTTTGATTCATAGGTCCCAGATACGAGAGCATGAGGTCCAATATTAGTATCATTTCCAATAATTGTTCCTGAGTTAATCGATGCATTTATTCCAGTTGAAACGTTATCTCCCATAATAACTCCCAATTTTCTTCTGCCGGTGTTAATAATTTTGCCTTTGTGAGTAACTTTTATTTCTTTTTTGTCTAATCTTAAATTTGCTATCTTAGTACCAGATCCTAAATTACATTTTTTCCCAATAATAGAATCACCTACATAATTATGATGTGGGGCTTTTGAACCTTCTAAAAATATTGAATTCTTAATTTCACTAGCAGCACCTATTTTATTATCTCCACACAAAATAGTTCCCTTTCTAAGATAAGCATTTGGTCCAATAATACAATTATCTCCAATCCAAAGAGGCCCCTCAATATATGTCCCAGATTTTATTATTGAATTTTTTCCTAAATGAATATCTCCATTTATATTGACATTATCTTCTATATGGCCCTTAATCTCTTTTTTAATTAAATCAATACATTTCTCGTTAGCAGTTAACAAGTCCCAGGGAGAACCGATATCTTTCCAAAAACCTAAATAGTTTATAGTATAAATTTTATTTAATACAAGAGCATCAGTTAACTCTAATTCACCTCTGATAGATTTTTTAATAGACTTTAAAGACTTAAATATTTTCTTGTTGAATAAATATGTTCCAGCATTTATAGACGATTTACCGTTAAATCCTTTTTCTATAATGTTAGTCAGTACGCCATTTTCACTTTTTACAACTCCAAAATTACTTCCATCATCGACAGTAGTTACCATCATGGCCATTTCATCATTTTTTTTAGCCAATAAGTCAAGATTTTTTTCATCAATTAAAGTATCGCCGTTTAAGCAGAAAAAAGAATTATTAATGTGTTTTTCAGCCAATGATACCGCATGCCCAGTACCTTTTTGTTCACTTTGAACTATGTAATTAATTTCGACTTCATAATTTTTTCCATTGCCGATTAAATCAGAGATCTCTTTCATTCGATGTCCAATTAATATGTTGATTCTTTTAACTCCTACTTTTTTTAATGCTATAATTTGTTGTTCAATAATAGATTTTCCACACAATGGTAACAAAGGTTTAGGAATATTTTCAGTTAATGGCCACATTCTAGTGCCTTTTCCAGCAGCTAAAATTAGAGCTTCAGTAATCATACAATCTCCTTAATTTTTTCTATTAATAGTTTGTTTATAGCTCCGCCGTCCATTTTCCCTCTATATTCAGACATTACAGGACCCATTAAAGCACCAACAGCTCCTATTCCTCTTTCTTTTATGAATGTTTCTTTTTCTTTTACTAACTTGTTGATAAATTCTCTAACGTCATTTTCTATGTTTTCATTGTTTATTTCGATGTCTTCATTATTGCTTGATTGAACAAGAGCATTAGGTATTCCCTCTTTTACAATATTTCCTTTTTTGAACAGGCCTAAAACTTTTTCAATATCATATTTACTAATATTTTTACCTTCCTCTTTTAATTGAGGAAGTGTATGTAGTAACATACGCGATATTAATTTTGGCGTATCATATTTTTTGTTTAAAATATTAAAGAGCTTGTCCAAATTACTATTAACTAACTGTTTCGATTCTTCATCATTTAGTGGTAAGTCATCCTCTCTTTCATCCAAAGTTTTAGGCTTAAAGATTTTTATATTATTAATTTTTAATGGAGAAATATCAGTTTCAGGATACATTCTTGATGCACCAGGCATTGGCCTTAGATATCTAGTAAAATTATCCGGAGTAACTTTTCTCACTTCTTTGGGCACGCCTACTGTTTTCACTCTTTTAATTATAATCTCCATAGCATTTCGGACTTTACTTTCACTTCCAAAGATTAATATAAATGCATCATTTTTATCACAATTAAGTTTATTCTTAATATTATTTGTTTCGCTTCGTGTAATTCCGTAATCTGGAAGTTCATCACTATGCATAATTCCTTTCATTCCAGCTCGTTTTGCATAATCAGATAATTCTCTTCCCATACGTATGTGTTCTGGGAGTGATTTTTTATTTCCCATAAGCCCATTCCATTTTTCAATTTTTAAAGCAAGAGCAAAATCCTTCTTTTTAGCAAAACAATCATTAACAACTATAGTTTCACCAACATTTGCTTTCTCAACATTATTTAGATTAGTTTGTCTTTTAATCTCATTTTCTACTACTTTTGGCATTGAAGTTAAATCTTGGAATCCTTTCAGTTCAACTCTTTGTCCATTATTTATTGAAACATTAACATCTTGCCTTATTGTACCAAGACCTCTTTTAACATTGCATGCTCTAAGAAGTCTTCCTATTGCTTTAGCTGCCTTTTGTACATCTTTACTATCATTTAATTGCGGTTTTGTAGTAATTTCCAAGAGAGGTATTCCTAGTCTATCTAACAAATACTCATGATTTTCTTCACCATGCCTGCAAGAATCTTCTTCAAGGCATAATTGATCTAATTCAAGTATTTTTCCATCGTATTTAATTTCCCCTCCTGTTGCAATAAGTCCTGTTCGCTGAAATCCGCTAGTATTAGATCCGTCAACAACAACTTTTCTCATAAAATGCATTTCTTCTACAACTTTTGCATCAACCAGTTTTGCAAATTGTAAGGCAATTTTTACCGCCTCCTCATTCGGTCCACGCGGTGGCTCTTCATCAGTATAAACAAGACAATTACAACTTTTATTGTAATAAGTAAATAGTTTAATTTGTTCGGTTTTTGCAGCAATGTCAACGTCACCTAATTCACTTGATGTAGCATGAAGTTTTCTTTTGAATTGTAAATCTTTTCCGCTTTCATTAGAATCACAATTGCAAAATAATTTTCCACTATTCAACTGTTGGTGAATTTCTAAACCTGCTTTTAGTGTCACTTTCTTAATTTAAATCTCTACTTTTTAAAATGACCGGTGAAATTTTTCTTGATCTTTGGTAGTAGTATTAACGCAATAATTCCTAGTAAAGGTCCAATTATCAAAAAGCCCATAGCCATTATTGAAAAAAAGGCCCCAATTTGGGCATTTTTATATGATTGTAAAGTGTAAGTTACCCATGACCCCCATATACCTATCAGTGAAAATAATAAAATTAGAGGGGGGCACCAGTTTAACATCTTAAGATAAGTATTTTCTTCTTGAGATATGCTTCCATCGCCTTTTTCTAATAAAAATGTAAAACGATTTACACCTTCAAGGCCTGCACTATAATCAATCAAACTTAGATCAGGTTCTTGTGGAGGAATGTATAGATTCATAATTGAGGTTTTATGTTCCTCAGCATTAATTTTAATGTTATATTTTCCTGGTTTCAGATATATAATATAGGTTCCATTTCCAGAATATGTTTGATTAACATTCTTTTCATCTACTACAATTTTAGCATAATCTATGTAATCTGTTTTATTTTCTATGATAATGTATATTTTTATTTCTTCAGAATCACTAAATTCATCTGGCGCATAATAGAGAGATATTCCTGTCATCAGGCCCATAACAGAAGCTGTCAATATCATGAATGAAATAGTTTTAACCCAAAATTGGTTTTCTGTTTTTTTCTGTTTTTTCTCTTGAAAGTTATATTTTTTGTAATCCGTAGGAACTTTTTTTGAGTGTTTCTTTTCAATATTTTCTTTTGTATTTGTATTGATTACTTTGTTGTCATCTATATCTATTTCTATCATAGCCTTGCATTTTCTACATTTTTTTTCAAAATTACCTTGGGTTTCTCCCATTAATGTAATTTTATTTTTTGTTTCACATTTAGGGCAAACAAAGCTTATAGTTGTCATTATTAGGCAATTTCAGGACTATTTGAAATAGGTTTAGCATTATTTTTGTTTACACCCATTTTGACTTGAGGCACTTCCATTTTAAATGGAGGTGGCAATCCTAATTTTCTAGCAATATTTAGAACTTCAAATGAACCTTCTCCTAGAACTCGATTGTAAACTTCACCAGTTATCTTTTCAGGTAATTTATGTTCTTTTTCCCATTTTTGTTGCGATGACTTGATTATATTTTTATCATCATCTGAATATATCACTTCACAATCTAATTGAACCATTCCTAAAAGCCCATATGAAACAGAATATCTTATTTCTACACTTAATTGAGTGTCTGATTTTGTTCTTGATGATAAAATAGTGGTACTATGATTGATCTGTAATTCTTTTTGTCTTGCAGCTTTGCGATGACTTTTTGCTTCGATAGAAATCAATCTAAATGCAGTAGTAGGCATGCATGTCTTACGAATGCCCCTTATTGAGAGTATCCTTATTATCCCCTTTTTCTAAAGAAGGTTATGTTTCGTAGTATTGCATTTGTGATAATGTTGGTCACGCTCTCGTTCACCGGCTGTACAGATTCAACACCTAATCGAACAATAGTAACTTTTCAAATTGATTCAGATGGTGAGGAGTTTTGGATTTATCTTTATACAATTCCTAGAACTAAAATGGGTAATTTTACAATATCTTCTACGCATGATAACGATACAGCGTCTTTGGTTTTTAGCCATCAAAAGAAAATTTTGTTAGATGATATGGTTGAGGATAATGAGGGTTACATCTTTTTTTCTTTTAAAGCAGATTTATCTGAAGTTTTTTGGGAATTAAATTGTAAGCTTCGTTTAAGCGAAGTTTCTACAGAAGAAGAAATAATTTTAGAAGCAATTGTTCTAATAGATGATTCGGAAGAAGAAGAAATAAAAGAATGGAAACTGCCTTATAGTACTCCTCTGAATTATAAATAATGAATATAACCCAAGCACCACTAGCATATCAAGCAACAGTTGGTATAGTAGTTGCATTTTTACTTTATTTAATTTTATTTTTAACAGGCTATATTCAATTTGATGTAAGTTCGTTATTAACATTTTACGCATTTTCAGTTTATACTGTGTCTCTAGCGGCAGTTATGGGAGGCATTCTGCTTGGAATGTTTATAGCTACGAGAACACTATCCACTCAAGGCTTCACACCCTTTGAAGTGTCAATGCTTAGGCTTAAGGACGATATTAACAGTCTTCAAAAAGAAGTTAAAATCATTACAAAATATTTGGAAAAAGAGCAAGAAGAAGATAGTGAGTAATTATATAAACTTTCTACTTTAATGTCATATTATGAAGAAAGGTATCAATTCTTTTTTTGTTTCGTTCATTGCCTTGATTTTGGCAACACCAATTGCTGGAGTAACCAGTACATTTACTTTTAGTGAATCTCTTCTTTCATCAAATGAAATAGAAGATTATTCACGTTCTAGCTATGCAGTAGATATAGATTTTGCAGGTGAGAATACAGGATATGAATCAATTACGCGTAATGAAATTGTAACTTTTGCATTTTTAGTTTCTAATTTAGGGACTATGGATGATACTTATGATTTAGAGATATCTTGGGAAGAAGATGGAGCTGGCTGGTCTGGAGAATCAGAATATGAAACAGTTTCTGTTGTATCGCAAGGTCAAGAAAATGTTAATTTTAGTTTTCAAGCACCAGTACAAAATGTGTATGATAATTCTCAGATGCAATACACCTTAGAAGTTACTTCACAGAATGATTCAGCTAGCGATTCCTTGAACCAAGTTATAGATATAGATATGATTTATGCCATAGATGTTGAATTAAAGCAAGGAGATTTTAAACAAGCTAAAAGAGGAGAATCAGCTTCCTATGTTGTAACTTTAACGAATAGAGGAGATAATGCAGATACTTTTGGTGTTGAAGTAGGAGATTTACCTAAAGATTGGTCCGCCTCCGCCAGTGTATCAGAAATTTATCTAGAACCGAATGATTACCAAGATCTTACAATGGAAGTTATAGTTCCAGATACTGCTGCAGTTGATGAATATGCAATAATTCAAATAATCGCTAGAGTTCAGGAAGAGGATTATGATTATATCTATGGTTATGGAAACACAAATACTACCGCTGAAGATGGCCGTACATATGGCGTAGATATTGTATCAGATGCTGAAGCTAAACAAATTATTCCTGGCGGAATGATAATTTACGATATTTCAGTCACAAATGATGGTGATGAATCAGATTCTTTTAAGCTACATTTTGAAGATGTTTCTGAAGAGGGTTGGGTATCTAATTTGAGTCAATATGAAATAGATAATTTAGGCCCAGGAGAATCCTTCAGTTTAGTTCTGGCAATTTTTTCACCGGAAGATGCCAAAGAAGATGATTGGTCTTTAACAAAAATTCATATTTATTCAACAAATAGAGAACAATTTGGTGATGATTTAGTAGTAAATACATCAGTAAGATTACCAGTAAGAGATGTGTCCTTATCAACATCAGAAGATAGTATGAGTGGCAATCCAGGTTCAATTTTAACATATATAGTTTCAGTTACAAATACAGGTTCAGATCCTGACGACATTTATCTGGGTTTTGAAATTTGTGAATCGTGTAATGCATGGGTAGTTTCACTGAGCAAATATATTATCGAAGATCTTAATGATGGAGATTCAGAAGATGTACAATTTATTGTGGAAATTCCTTCTTCAGCAAGAGATACTGATGAAGCTATTTTTTCTGTAACTGCAGAATCACATGATGATTCTTCAGCTAGTGCAGAGTTGGCCGTTACTTCAACAGTTAATACAGTTTTTGATCAATATGTAATGGCTTCAGTAGTACCAATAATGTATCCTGGAGACAGTAATCAATTTAATATTTCTATAACTAACCAAGGCAATAGTTATGAGAGTTATAAATTTAGTAAAGGTTCAGGAGTTCCAGAGAATTGGAAGTTTGAAGATACCTTAATTTACGAAACCGAATCCTTAGAACCATATGGTGGTAATGAGATGTTTGTTCTTCCTTTTGAGATTCCAGATGATGAAAATCCAGGATATTATAATTTCACAATATATGTCAAATTATCTTCATCAGGCATTAAAGTAGAGACCATTGATTTATCTGTTAAAGTTGAATATTATGCAGATTTCACAATAGTTATAGATTCTACACAATTAGTAGGAGATCCTGGAGTTACACATCAATTACCAGTTACAATAATTAATAGTGCAAATGCCGATGAAGAAATTGATTTTATTGTTGAAGGCCTTCCATCAACTTGGACATACTGTGTCTCGTTCAGTGGAAACTGCCTGAACTCATTGAACGTTGCTAAGGGAGCTACATCTGATTTTATTTTGGAGATTACAACTGCAGAAAATGAACCTGCAAATGCTAATGGAGTTTATCTAAGTTTAGTGGGCACTTCATCTTTGAATAATAAATTTGAAGTTCGTCAGAGTTTTAAGATATTGACAAATCCAACATACCTTCTTTCTGTTACTACTCCCTCAGATACTAAAACAGGTTCATCTGGAGATACGATTCCTTTCCAATTAGTTATAGAGAATTTAGGTAATGATGTAGATCATGTTAACTTACCATTTCCACAATTACCCTCAGGTTGGATTGCAACATATACTGAGTCTTCCTTTAGTTTACAACCTATGGAATCTAAAACAGTTTATCTGAATGTTGATGTTCCAACGAATGTCTTTGGAGGTAACAATACAATTACTTCGAAAGTATCATCAGATCAATCTGGAGAAACAAGTACGTTAGTTTTCACGGTTTTCGTTGAAGAAAAAGCAGATATAGATGTTGAATTGAAAACAACAGCAGGCGATGTTACAGCAGGCACACAAGGTAATTTTAAAATTTTAATTACAAATAATGGAAATACAGTTGAAACTTTAACCTTAGTAATGGAAGGCAAGAGATCCTCTTGGTTTACTTTGCCAAAAGAAACAATTTATTTAGAACCTGGAAGTTATGAGGAAATAATGGTTGAAGTTCGCCCACCAGTTACTCAAGCAGCTTCAGATACCTCTGCTACACTTAATGTTACTTTGAGTAGTGATTCATCTAAATCAGTAAAGCTTAGTTTGCCATTTTCAGTTTTAAAATCTGATTTAATTACTGAAGAAGTAGTAGAAGAGGAGGAGGAATCACTTTTACCTTCATTAAGCTTAGTTAGTACCATACTAATCTTATCACTTATTTCATTTATTCGTAAAAAGAAATTATAGGAGTTAATTAATTTTGAAATCTGTAACTGCAGATGACGAAGAGGAGATAAATAATGTAATTTCCATACTCAGAAAATCTGAGGAAGATAATTCTGAGAAAGAATTTCCTGAAATAGAAATCAAATATTTAAGAGAAGCCAGCATTATACAAACACAACAAAAAATTTTGGATTCTTTAACTCTAGATAAGCATCTAATTCAAACTATTCAAGCTTTAGATGACGCTCATACGAGTCTCAACTTAATTTCGGAACGATTATGTACTTGGCAGGCCCATACAACTGGAGAATCTAGATTAGTTATTGATGAATTATTGAATAAGAAATCATTACAGCCGCCGATTTCTAATCTCAAACAAACATATCTTCAAATCGAAGAATTGATAAAAATTTTATCTAATCACATTGATGAAGAAGCTCCTAAAATTTTCCCATCCATGGTAGAATTACTAGATTCACAATTAACTGTTAGGCTAGTTTCTTGTGCAGGTTCATTAGCAAAACTTGCACGTCTTCCTTCATCAACAATACAATTACTAGGTGCAGAAAAGGCATTGTTTAGACATATGTCTGATGGTTCACTTCCACCAAAACATGGGATATTGTATCAGCATCCTTCTGTAAAGAGGGCTCAAAGGAAAAATAAGGGAAAGGTGACTCGCTCATTAGCTTCTAAGATAGCAATAGCGGCAAAGATAGATTATTATCGGGAGAGAAATGAGTAATAGTACCAAATTTGATTTTTCTACTTTTCGTAATGGTTTACTAATGGGAATGGCTGATGCGGTTCCAGGAGTAAGTGGTGGAACTATAGCATTAATATTAGGAATTTACAATAAATTAATATTCTCCCTATCCCATTTTTTGAATTATCTTAAGAAAAAGTTTCCTTCAAAATCATATAATCAATTTGTGAAATCTTTCCAATTCCTTTTTACATTAGGATTAGGTATGCTTGTTTCTTATTATGTTATTACCAAAATATTAGTAGGTTCCGAAAATCAACCAGGATTATTACTAAAATCCTCAACAGCACCTTTTATTTTTTCACTTTTTTTTGGTTTAGTATTGTCAAGTGTTAAAGAACCATGGCAAAGAGTTAAGGAACGAACAGTTAGTCGTTATGTTCTTTGCTTTACAGGTTTTTCCTTAGTTTTACTTTATACTAATTTATCATTAAATAATGAGGGAGGTAATTTTATTTTAGTAATTAGTGGAGCACTTGCACTTACAGCAATGTTATTGCCAGGAATTAGTGGTGCTCTCGTACTTTTGACACTTGGTCAATATACAGTGGTAGCAAATGCAGTTCATGATTATAATTTTAGTCTTCTTTTCTATTTTTTGAGTGGGGGGCTAATTGGTTTGTTTACCTTTGTACCATTTATGAATTTTATGCTAATAAATTTTAAAGAAGATGTAATGTCAGTATTAACTGGTTTAATGCTTGGATCATTAGCAACACTTTGGCCTTGGAAAGAAGCCTATGATTCTAAAGGCGTATCTCCCAATTTAGGAATAGGGCAAGTATTTGATAATTTTGAATTAGTATCAATAATAGTAACAATTTGCTTTGGATTCCTTGGTTTTACCTTATATTTAGCTTTGAAAAATCTAGAAAAAGAGATAAATTAGTCTAACGAGAGCTTTTAAAAACCCTAGCTGTCAACAGAATATATGCGAGTTCTAATTGCAGGAGCTGGTGAAGTTGGATTTCGAGTTGGACGTGACCTTGTTTATCGAGGGCATGAAGTAACACTTATTGATTCTAATCCTTCTTCAGTCAAAAGGGCCCAGACACTGGATGCACAGGTATTCAAGGGCAATGCCGCTTCGGCTAAATTTTTGATGGAGGTTGCTTTTATCAAAGAGGCTGATCTTTTCATTGGAGTTACTGGAAAAGATGTAGTAAATTTAGTAGGATGTTCTCTAGCGAAGAAAATGGGATGCAGTACTATTGCTAGATTGAATAATCCTGAAATAATTGATTTGCCTGCAGATTATGATCATCAACAATTATTTGGAGTAGATGCATTTGTTAGTCCCGACGAATTGTCTATGCATAGAATATGGCAAATATTATCGAGACCTGCATTGACTAGATTAGAACATTTTTCGGTAGGGAAACTTCGAATTTTAGAAATTAGATTAAACGACAGTTCACCTTCAGTAGGCCGTCCACTTTCAAACATTAAATTGCCGCCACACTGCCGTATTGCTTTAATTGCTAGAGAAGAAGGAGTTACAATCCCTTCGGAAAAAGATATTTTGATGCCTAGAGATAGAATATTGATACTTCTTAGTGAGCATAGTGAACTTGAAGAACTTTCAGATTCACTAGGAATTCCAAAGGAAATAACAAGTGAAAGAAATATCAAGAGATTGATGATTGCAGGAACTAGTAGAATTGCTTTGAATTTAGCTAAACAGGTTCATGAGGATTCTAGATATAAGGATGTAGAGGTATACGTAACAGAACCAGACCCAGTTTTAGCTGAAAAGGCAAGTTCAGTTCTTCCAGAGAGTGTAAGAGTTCTCGTTGGTTCTTCTACAGATCGCCATTTTCTCAGAGAAGAAGGAATACGCTATGAAGATTTATTTGTTGCAGCAACAGATCGTGAAGATTGGAATGTTCTAAGTTGTTTATTGGCTAAAAAAGAAGGTGCAAAACGCACAGTGGCTTTAGTTTACCAAACAGAATTAGAATATGTAGTACAAGATACTGGAATTGATACGTTAATAAATCCAAAAAGAGTTACAGTTAATGCAATTGTTAACAGAGCTACATCTACCGATAAAATCGAAGGAATGGAAGAATTAGAGGGAGGAGAAGCTTCTGTACGTGAATTCTTGATAAAAAGCAACAGCAAGAATGTAGGCACCCCAATAAGTAAGCTAGGAGTTCCAGATCAAACACTAATAGCGATGGTTAACAGGGAAGGTGAAGCTTTGTTCCCAGATGATGAATTTATATTTAATGAAGGAGATCATGTTCTTGTTTTCACTCTTAAAGGTAAATTGCCAGAAGTGGAGAAATTCTTCTATTAAATTTAATGCGCTTTAGTCTAATCTTTAGTTTAACAGGTACTTTGATTGCTTTTTTTGGTTTATCTTTTTTATTTCCAATATTTACAGGAATAATATTAGGAGAGAATATTACCGATATTTTTTATATGTTTATGATACCTATGTTATTTTGTTTAATTTTTGGGTTTACTTTTAGTTCCTATTTTCATATCGAAGAAGATATTAGAAATCGTGAAGCTTTTGCACTCGTAAGTATTGCTTGGATAATTATGGTCCTAGTTGGAGCTCTTCCGTATTATGCTGCAGAAAGATTTGACTTAATGTCATATCAAATAGGTATTGCAGGCGCTATTTTTGAATCAATGTCTGGATTTACTACAACTGGTGCGACAATATTAGAAATTACAGATGAAAGTCAATTAGTTAATTCTGAACAATATTCTAATGGCTATTTTGATGCTCCAAAATCACTATTACTCTGGAGATCACAGACACAATGGCTAGGTGGAATGGGAATTATCGTTTTAGCTACTATTATATTTTCTAGATTATTCGGAGGCGGTATTCAAGTTTTACAAGCCGAGATGCCGGGAACTGGAGTTACGCGTCTTAAACCTCAAATGGCACAAACGGCAAAACTCCTTTGGACATTGTATTTCTTTTTGACATTAGCTGAAATTATTTTGTTATATTTAGCAGGCCTTTCATTATATGATGCAATATGTAATTCTTTTTCTACAGTATCTACTGGAGGATTTTCTCCAAAAATAGACTCAATTGGTTCTTACAATAGTGCTTCAGTTGATATTATTGTGACTTTTTTTATGTTAATATCTGGCGTTAATTTTGTTATTTTGTATTACATATTTAACCATATTAAAGATAATTCAAAGTCAATTCAATCTCGTTTTAGAAATATTTACATTTTACTTCGAGATAATGAAGAATTGAAAGTTTATTTATTTTTGATTATTTCTTGTTCAAGTCTTATTTTAATTAATTTAGTTTTAGAATTTAATGAGGATCAATCTTTCAATTCGAACTTCAGTTATACTATTTTTCAAACAGTCTCTTTATTGACTGGGACTGGATTTACTACAACAAATTATGCTTTGTGGCCTAAGATGTCAATATTTGTTTTATTATTAATTATGTTTATGGGCGGATGTGCAGGTTCAACTACAGGAGGATTGAAGACTGTAAGAATTATGCTTCTGTTTAAAGCATTAAAGAGAGAATTACTTTTAGTAATTCACCCTCGTGCAATAATAAAATTAAGAATTGGTAAGAAAGTATTGGATGAATCCTTATTCCGAAATGTGGGTGTATTTTTCTTTATTTTTATAATAATCTTCCTTTTTGGTTCTTTAGTTACTTTGTATCTAGAGCCTTCATTAGCATTAATAGATGGAATTTCTATTTCATTGTCATGCTTAGCAAATATAGGGCCAGGTGTAGGCGCTATAGGTCCATCAACAACATATTATGGATTTAGCGATCCCACATTATTGATTTTATCTATATTAATGATGTTAGGTCGTTTAGAAATAATTACAGTTTTACTTTTATTCTTCCCAGATACATATAGAGATTAAGGTTAAGTTTCTTTACAGAGACTTTATAGACGCTTTATGTCGGATGAAGACTTAGCTTCTGAAATTCCAGATTTTGTTAAAAAATATGTTCCTGGAATAACAAGAGGTTTGTCTTGGGCTAAATATAGCAAAGATAAAGCAAAAGGTACAGAAATGAAGGCAGATGCCTATAACGAATCTAAAAAAGAGGGTTATCAAAAAGCAATAACAGTATCGGCAGGAGATGAGAAAGAAGTTTTTGAAGAAACAAAAACAGAGTTGTGGGCTGAGGCTCAGAAATTAACAGATAGAGCTAAGGAGATTGCTAGTAAGGTTAATTCTCAGGAATCTAAAGAAGAGAGAGAAAAGATACTTAATCGGGCCAAAGAAGCGGCCCGTAATGCAGGTTTACAGGGAGCAATTGCAGCAGGTTGGGAAAAAGGATGGAATGAAGGACTTTCAAATAAATCTTAGATTAATCTGGATTGCATACTTTTTGTAAATATTTGTTGTTTTGTCATTGATTCAATCAAATCAGATAAAAAATGATCATTTTTTATTATATTCAATAACTGTTCTTTATCTACTGCTAAGTCAATATATTTAGTTCGTCCATGACGTCCTAAATTAACAACTTTTGCATTAATCAATCCTTGCATATCTAATTCAGAGATAATATGTCCAATTCTTCGTTGTGTCAATTCATCTAGATTATAGCTATTGCAAAGTTTGCTATAGGTGCCGTATACTTCTCCAGTAGTTTGCTGACTATTATTTTTATTCCCTTGATTTAGAATTATACTTGCCAGTGTTGCTTTATGCTGTATTGGCAAGGTAATAACAATACTATTAACTTGATCTCTTTCCATTACATTTTGCGCTTTATTCACATGATCCATGGTAACAATTTCCCTTTCTTCCCTTTCAGCTAATTCAGCAGCTATCCTTAGCAAATCAATAGCCTTTCTCGCATCTCCATGTTCTTGAGCAGCTTTACTGGCGCAATATGTCATTACCATAGGGTCAACAGTATTCTCATTGAAAGCCATCCTTGCTCTCTGAACTAAGATGTCTTCAATTTGAGGTGCATTGTATGGGGAAAAAGTTAGAGATTCTTCACCTAGGCGCGACTTTACTCTAGGATCTAACCATGAAGTAAATTTGGCATCATTAGAAATTCCAATGATTGATATTTTGGAATTATCTAAATCAGAATTTAATCCAGTTAAGTGATATAGTATTTCGTCACCATTTTTTGAAACAAGGGAATCTATTTCATCTAAAATAACAATTGCAATTCCTCCGTTTTCATCAGCTTTTTCTTTTAATGAGGAATAGACTTTATCTATTCTCCATCCTGCACTAGGTATTTGTTTTTCCCATTCGTTAGAGTAGGTTTTACCTATATTTGTCAAAACTCCATAGGGAGTGTTAGTTTGCTTACAATTTATGTATGCCGTATGTATCTTTACATTTTCATTTTCAGCTTTTTCTTTTAATTGTTTACATATGAATTTTGCTATAGCAGTTTTTCCAGTTCCTGTTTGCCCATATACTAAAATGTTAGAAGGCCTAGATCCGTAAAATGCAGTTTTTAAAATATTGGCAATCTGATTAATTTCCCTAAGTCTATGTGGAAATTCAGAAGGCACATATGATGTAGAAAGAGATTCCCGGTTTCTGAAAATTAGTTCCTCGTGTATAAGTTTATCGAAAACGTTGCGATTTGCTGTGTTTAACTCCTTATCCATATTAATCAAATTTACAATTAGTGGAACTTAGCATATAGCCAACTAGCTATAAACTTGCGGGGTGTCCAACAAAAAAAAATACTTTTTATACCCTTTTTTTCCGTTTGTTTTTTATTAAAATATAATCGTTTTAGATATACATTAAATTTCTACCAAAAGGGTTTATTTGATACTCTATTTCTATATTTCTTGTCTGTAAAAGAAAAAGAAGTAATTGCTTGGCTTTCAGAACGTAAGTTGATGCCTTCTCCTGAATTAGTAAGTCATATTTCCAATCACCCCGATGGATTAATTTTATTAGAAAGAACAGTTACTTCTTTAACTGAACCTAAATTATTCTTAGGTATTTCAGATTTAATTGAAGAAGAAAATGTTGAAGCTCCCAAACCGATAGAAAGAAAAAAAGTTGCAGAAATCCCTCCAGTAATTATTGAAAGACAAATACAGAAAAGCATGTCTGATGGGAAATTAGAAAGTTATGTTTCCTTGTTTAATGATAGATTTAACAATTTATCTAAATTAGTACGTAGAGATCCATCAATGCGTGATGCAATTAGAGATACATCCAATTTAAGCCCAGATGAAGAAAATAAAATTATTGGAATGATTGCAGATATTCAAACATTTAACAATGGACGTACACGGGTAACACTTGAAGATAAAAGTGGCAGAATCAATGTAATGCTTCAGGAATCAAGTGATGAAAATCTTAATTTATTAATGGATGAAGTTATCGGCGTATCTGGAAAACTTAGTAGACAGGGGAATGTGTTATTCGTAAATTCACCAATAATAAGGCCTCATTTAGGTAGATATCGTGAAGTTTCAAGAGCTGAGGAACCTCACATTGCATTGTTTATTTCCGATGTCCATTTAGGCAGTGGAACATTTCAGGAAAGAGAGTGGGATAAATTTATTTCTTGGCTTAATGGAGATGTTGATTATCACAAAGAATGGATACCTAATCCAGGATATTTGATAATCGCGGGAGATGCTGTGGATGGTATTGATTCATATCCTGGGCAGGAAGCAGATTTATCTATAACTGATGTTTGGGAACAGTATGCAGAATTATCTAAATCAGTGAATCGAATACCTAATGAAATACAGACAGTTATCATGCCAGGAAACCATGATGCGGTTCGTTTGATGGAGCCACAATTACCACTTCCTGACAAAGTAGTTAAAAATTTTGGAGATAATCTGACATTTACAGCTAATCCCGTTCTTTTAGATTTAGCTGGGGTAAAAACAATGTGTTATCATGGCAAATCTTTAGATGATTTGGTAAGTCTTAGAGATTTATCATATGATAACCCAATGGGTATGATGAAGGAATTGCTCAAAAGAAGACATTTAGCGCCTATATATGGAGCAAAAACGCCCTTGGCGCCTGAGAAGCAAGATTATCTTTTGATACATGATATTCCTGATATCTTTGTGACAGGGCATGTTCATTCTTTTGGTGTTGAGAAATATAATGGAGTATTGATGATAAATCCAGGAACGTGGCAATCACAAACTGATTATCAGAAAATGATGGGCTTTCAACCAGATCCATGTAGGGCAGTTGCAGTTAATTTACAAACTTTTGAGACACAAGTCTTGGATTTTAATTTTTAACGAGATTAATTTGTATTTAATTTAACATAACGATACAAAGATTCAATTCTTTCTTCACATTTTTCCCAATTATGAGTTTTTTCAGCAAGTTTTCTTCCTCTTCGCCCCATTTTGGCCTGCAATTCTTTATCATAAATTAATTTCATCAATGTTGCTTTTAGCCTATCCCATTTTCCCCATTCAAAGGTAAGTCCAATTTCTTCATTTTCTACAAATTGCCCCATAAGCAATTCCTTACAAGTAATTATTGGAACTCCAGCAGACATGGCTTCAAATAATTTATTTGGGGCACTCATACGATTATTGTCATTCTTAGGATCCAATGCCATAATAACAGCATCAGAATTTATAGTTTGTAAAGGCACATTGTCTGGATGAATAGAACCAATGTAATTTACATTTTCCATTTTCCCACAAATTTTCTTTATAGCAGGAACTAATGTTCCAAATCCACCTATATCGAATTGTATGCCTTTCATTTTATTTACAGTTATTGCAGTTTCAAGAATACCTCTTGAGGGGTGTTTTTCTAGAACGCCAATATACAAGAGTCTAAAATTTTCATTTTGTTCTCTTTTTTCAATTCTACTAGAGGGATATGCATCTAATCTTTTTGCATTTCCTACGCGCGTTAATTTTGAATTTAGGAATTCACTTTGGGGAGTATTAAATATCTTCAATGCTTCATCTTCGGATGCAGTAAATGGTGCGTTACCTCCTAGCTTTATCATATCTTTTAATCGGACATAACATGCTGGCGTAGCTGCCATAATTCCAGCACAATAATTTAGTAGATAAGCTTCTATTTTATGTAAAAGTATAGCACTTCTCGATGAAATTGCACCTTTAACTAAACCGGGATAATTTTCATGCGAATCATAAACTAATGGCAATTTAGTTAATTTTGAGGTAAATACACCTCCAATTAAGGTGTCTAAATCATGATAATGTAGTATTATATCTTTTTCTATATTTTGGAAAGCTAGAATTTGCCAAGTACTCCATCTTAAAAATCCGGGAAGTTTTCTTGCAAATGCCAATGGACTGTTAAGTGAGCACTCTTCTTGGTATTTCCAGATTGTTCCCCAATCAGTGCTAATTGTTTCTTCACCTTTAGCAGACCTGTCCCATGCTAACAATATTACGCGGTGTCCCATTTTAGACAAACTTTTTGCCGTATCTGCCACAACAGGTTCTGCTAAACCGCCTGTAGTTAGCCTTGTTCTGACCATAATTACTAGGGACACTGAGGTGTATTAACGGCTCCATAAATACATTCTCGGTCCATAGCAGAAGTTTTAAACCATACTTTAGTGGAACAATTCCATGCCGCTGTAGCTCAGTAGGTCAGAGCATCCGGCTGTTAACCGGACGGTCATCGGTTCGAATCCGATCAGCGGCGCCATGGGGCCCGTAGCTTAGTCTGGTGGAGCTCCCGGCTCATAACCGGGCGGTCGTCGGTTCAAATCCGGCCGGGCCCACCAACTAATTTATTGAATCGTTTATCTACATCAGTTGATGTTGCATCCATAATTGCTTCGGTTCCAAATCCTTCTACAGTAATTGATGCAGCAGCAGATCCATAGTACATTCCTTTGACTAGATTTTCATAATTATATTGGCCTTTTTCAGCAAGATAACCCATAGCAGCACCAGCAAAGGTATCTCCAGCACCCGTAGGATCGACAAAATTACTTATTTTATAACTAGGTATCTCTTTTTTTGTATTTTTGTCATACAATGTTGCACCTTTTGCACCACGCTTAATGATAATATATTCAGGCCCTTTCTTTAGCAATATTTGAGCGGCCGAATCTAAGTTATCTTCATTTGAATACATTTGAGCTTCAGCATCATTTAAAAATAGAAGTTGAATTTTTGATACAGCTCTATCTAATTCATCCTTTTGTATCTCAATCCATAAGTTCATAGTATCTAATGCAATAATCTTTGAATTTAATTGTCTAAGAACTTTGTTTTGAATTACAGGATCATTGTTGCATAGAAGTGTAAAATTTGTTTTTTTGTAAGAATCCTTTATTTCCCAATTATAATGATCATTAATTTGAAAATCTGTTTCATGTGTTATTGCTTGAGACATGTCTCCTACATATTCTCCAGACCAATGAAACGTAGGATAGTCTAATTTTTTAACACAATCTAAATTAATTTTCTTTTTCTTTAATGCTTCAATGAGGTTATTTGGAAAATCATTGCCTATTGCAGCAATAAGTGCAGTATTTGTAAAAAACCTAGAAGCGACACTAGAATAGACTCCAGCACCTCCTACAATTCCTTTTTCACTCCTTTTTGGAGTTTTCAGGTCATCCAGTGCCAAAACACCAGCTACAATTAGTTTTGAGTCCACAAACACCTGAAGAGGTCTTGCTTTAAATCCCATCTACTGTGCAGTATTAATGGCTACATCCCGCAAGATAGCTTTGCTCTTTGCTGCAGAAAATATAAATGCAATAATTGGCTGGATTGCATTATTGTTTGTGGCAAGAAAAATGGGAGCTTCTGCTCTTGGTGAATTTAGTTATGCATTAAGTTTAGTGGGCTCATTTACCTTCATAGCTTTTTTTGGTTTTCGGATGGCTCATGTTAAAAGGATTAGTGAGGGTCTTGATCTAGGAAAGTGTATTGGTACATTTTTATCAATTAGACTTTTTTTAATTTCATTAATGTTAATAGCTTTTATTTCTTCTTACTGGGTTTGGACCGATTTACTTGGTAAAGAATTATATGATATTCAGACGCCAAGTTTGTTGTTAACAGTAGTATTGTACTATATTGTATTTTTGCTTGTTGGAATTATGCCAGCTACATTCAGCGGTTTAGAGCAAAGTGCTAGAGTAGCTATACCTAATATTATAGGAACAACTATTCGTTCATTTATTTTCATTGCAGCTGCCTTAATGGGATTAGGTGTTATTTGGTTAGCACGAGCTTATCTTATAGGAATCATAGTTATCGGATTTCTTTCATTTTGGTATTTTAGAGATTTTCCTATATCTAAACCAGATTCTAAAACCTTTAATTCCTACAAAGTTTATGCATTACCAGTTGCAGCAGCTTCTATATTTGGAGTTTTAAAGCAATATATGGATAAAATATTTATTGGTATTTTCTGGACAGAATACCAAGTTGGGCTTTATTTTGGCGTTCAAAGAATAGCTCTATTTATTGGCACAATGGCTTTAGCAATTGAAGGAATGCTTTTACCAGCAATATCTAATTTGCATACTAATAAAAAAGATAGTGAGATTAGAACCTTGGTTCATGATGCAGAAAGATATGTAGCTATGGTTTGTATTCCCCTTGTACTAATGACAATTGTTTGGTCTAGTGAGATTATTTTAGTATTTATTAGCCGAGAATTTTTGCAAGCTTCTAATATTTTAAAAATTTTAGCCCTAGTAGCCTTAATTGGCGTATTAAATCGACCTTGGTCTGTCGCACTAAGGGGGTCTGATAGGCCAGATTTAACTTCTATATTAAGTATAATGTCCTCTATATTAAGTATAATATTGATGCTCATTTTAGTTCCTAAAAGAATTCCCCAATTAGGTTTAGAGAATTTATTTGGATTAGGAGGGGAAGGGGCCGCTTATGCAGTACTAATCTCAGAAATAATGGTAGGCATTTCCTTACGAATTATGTGCTATAAATATCTAGATATCTTACCAAAATCTAATTTCTTTGTTCAAATCCTAGTTGCAGCCCTTGTAGGTATTATTATGTGGCAAGTTCAAGAAACAATTACAGTAGATAAATGGTTTGAGTTGTTATTCCTTTCAGGACTTGGAGGGTTATTATTTTTATCTATTTTATCTATGATAGGATCTTTTACACAGAAAGATTTTAATTTCTTTTGGAATACACTAAATCCTAAATCTATGAAAAAATATGTGGGAGAGGAACTTAAGCGAGAAACATGATTTTTACTGTAGTTCTAGTATTATTGTTTGTATTAGCAGTTGTAGGTATTTTTGCTTACCAAAAAATATACAATCCTGGGCGCCTTTGCAAAACATGTTATAGAGTAGTTCCAGATAAAATACCTAAATGTCCTTTTTGCGATACTGAAGTAGAATGGTAATTATTTTTTATCTAAAGAATCGGCTATGATTTTGACTGCAATCCCAGTTGCTATTCCAGCTATTAAACCCGTGACTAATCTTTTAGGGTTTGTCGATTCATAATCAGTGAGTAATTGTATAGTTCCATCAAGTCCAATAGGGAGTAGTGCAGCAATGATAAGAGGTAGTGTTAGTATTATTTTTTTTCTAGAAGCATACATAAATCCTAAAACTAATCCTACAAAAATCCCAGTATCTCTAGCACAAAATGACATTTGGTTATCATTGTAAGAATATGATCTATGAGATAATTGGTGACAATTCAAGTCTCCAATATAATAAATGCTTCTAGCTATAATATTCATGTCATCAATAACTTCTTTGTTATCATATTTTCCTACGACGCCACTTAAATCTCCAGTAGTTCCATTATCAATCATATAGGGGCTAAGTAATAGTAAAGCTAACCAACCCCACAATAAGACAAAACTGCACTTGTTCCATTTTCCCATATGGGACCATTCCTTATTTATTTTCCAAGAGGTCATTTGTTGTTGAATTTTTGATAATCAATAAGTAAAAGGGCTAAAGCAATCACAGACAAAATACTGCCTATTAGAAAACCATAACTAATAATTCCAAACAAGCAACCAGTAACTGCAATTTTGAAATTCTCTTGTAGTAGTGCAGCAGCACTTCCCATTAGTGTAATAAGTGCTGAAATCATAAATATTGGTGCAAGTGCATAATTTGGAGGCCAAGGTTCTGCAATTTGCTTTCTATGATCAAGTTGTACATTTCCATCACCCTCCTGCATTTCTATTTCTAAAATATTTGCCCCTCCAGATCGGATATCTATCCATACGCTGACATCCTTGTATCCGCCAACAGAAAAAAGAATACTAACTTCTTCTCCTTGAATATCATATAGGTAATATTGGCCTTGTTTGTTAGTAGTAGTTTGTTTATTTCCACCATATACTGCAACACCTTCCATGGCGTTTCCGTTTTCATCAATTACAGATCCGTGAACTGATGAGAGTCCATTATTATCCCATTGATCTTCTTGATTATTCCATTTTAGTCCGTACATTACTCCAGACAATAATCCAAGAACAAAGACAATTGAAAGAAGGATTCCGGCCCACTGGGCATTAGTTTTCGGTTTTTCACTTAGATTATTGATATTTTCCCAGGTATACGCATCTTTTATGTTAGTAAATACCATTTTGATAGGAGTATCATCTTTGAATTCTTCATTAGTAGGGTCTTTAGCACGTTTTTCTTTGATTCTTGTTGCAGCTTCTTTCCGTATTTCAGCTCTTAACCATTTATTTGCTTCAGCAGTAAATTTATATTTTTTGCGGATATATGCAATTGTTTGTTTTTCAATTTTTGTATAATCATTATAATCACTAATTCTTGAAAATATCTTTTTACTATCTTCAAGATTTATTTCTTTTTTATCTTTGGTAATATTAATTACTAAATTCATTAACTCTCTATCATATTTTTTGCCATCGACACTTAATGTTGCTTTCTCTTTAGTTTTTCCCGTAATCGCCTTTTTAACTTCATTACCAATTTTTCCAGTTAAGTCAGTAATCTGTTTTTTAATATTTCCAACTATATTTTTTTCATTTATAGCTACAGCTGAATCGCACATAGGACATGTTGCTTTTGCACCAATCACCTTAGTAGTATTGAAAACGTTGTAGCAAGTTGTACAGCGTATTTTGGATTCAACCATTAGAACATATTCAACCGTTGGTTAAATAAACATGACGATTGGGCAGTTATGGATTGGTGGATGGCAATAATTCTCGGAATACTGCAAGGAATCACAGAGTGGTTGCCGATAAGTAGTAGCGGCCATTTGGCAATATTCCAGTATTATTTTGATGAAGAACCGCCTATACTTTTTGATGTAATTCTGCATTTAGGTTCTTTATTTGTGGTCTCATACATTTTAAGAAATGAGTTAAAGGAATTTTTACGAGCTATTCCTTCTACTTTGATAAAAATTAAAGGACGCAGCACTCTTAATGATGATGAAAGATTAGTTTTATTAGTAATTTTAGCTTGCATACCTACTGCAATTATTGGACTATTATTTGATGGTGAAATTATTGAAAATTTTTATGATAAAATGTATTTAGTAGGTATTTGCTTGATTATAACTGGAATTGTAATCTGGTATTCCAAGGAATATAATAATAGCTTAGATTTTGTGCATTTATCCTATTCAAAAACATTTTGCATAGGTATTGTTCAAGGATTAGCTATTCTTCCGGGCATTTCACGTTCAGGTACTACAATTGCATTTCTTCGGATATTTGGATTAGAACCAATAAAGGCAGCTAAATTTTCATTTCTTATTTTTATTCCAGCAATAATTGGAGCAACTATTCTCAAATTAAATGAGGCTGGAGAAACATTAGAAGAAGTTGGTTTAATATCTATAGGATTAGGTTTCTCAGCTTCAGTAATTTCTAGTTTTTTATCCATTAAATTCCTTTTCGAAGTGATTAATAATGAAAAATTCCACTATTTTACTCCTTATTGCATAATGGTAGGTATTTTTTTAATATTCAACAATTATTAAGTCTAGTTTAATTGTTCACTTTCGACTTTAATATCATATTTACCGGAATAAATAAGTCCACCGGCACCGTCAAAACCTGATCCCGAAATTTTAATTCTCCATTCACCATATATTGGCGGTAAAACCAATAGTCGTTCATCTACAGGATTATTCCAAGTTACAATTTCATATCCTTCCCCATGCTCTCCTCCAGTGGGATCTATTAAGCTAAAATCTAAAGTTCCAGCAGGACCTTCATCTAGTTGGTTTCCCCCAACAAGTTCGTAAACTACACTCAATGTTAGTTCAACATATTTCGCTTCCCATTCACTTTCAATGTAAAATGCGTGTTCATTTATTTCCCAAGAAAGGTTTTGCAAAGGTTTTTGAAATTGTAAGGGGTCTTCTAAAATATCAGCTATTGCTTCGTTTATGCTTTCTTGATCTTGTTCCGGATCGGGGGCAAAATCCCCCTCTATACTCCAGACTTCAAAGCTAGAATAAGTTTTTTCTTTTTCAGGTACGATTCTGTCCATTAACCCATTCATTGCAGGTATGTCAATACATCCTATTGACAAAAACATTACAGCTACAGCTAAGGCTAACCTCACAAACTTTGGATTCAAAAGGACTAAATAAAAGATTTTGTAGTTAGTAAAAGGCCTAAACCCCCCCTTCTTTCAGTAATTGTGTCAGATGTCAAAGACAAGCTTTTGGAATTAGCTAAAATTGAAGCTGCTCAATACGGAGAGGCTAAAGCTAAAAGTGTAATTGGGAAGGCGATGGGAAAATATCCTGCTTTTCGTAGCCAAGCCAAAGATTTGATGTCAATTATTGACGAGGTCATTGATGAAGTAAATTCATTAGATGTTAACGATTTAAAATCATATTTACCAAAGAAGAAGAAACAGGCTAAAGCTGAACCTAAAGAATTACCTCCTTTGGATAAAAATGAAAAAGTAGTTCTACGTTTTGCTCCAGGCCCAAGTGGCCCTCTTCATTTGGGACACACTAGAGCTTTAGCGTTAAACAATTATTACAAAAAGCGCTACAATGGAAAATTAATATTGCGATTAGAAGATACAAATCCTAATGCAATAGATCCGGAGGCATATGTTTTGATTTCAGAAGATTTAGATTGGTTAGGAATCGAAGCTGATGAAGTAATAACTCAATCAGAGAGAATAGAAACATATTACGAAGACATCCGAAAAATTATTCTGAAAGGTGGCGCATATGTGACTAAATCAGATGCTGAGGAATGGAGAGAGTTAAAGCGTCAGAAGAAAGCACACCCTGATAGAGAGAGAGATCCAGAAAGGCAAATTGCAGAATTTGATTCTCTTTTATCAGGCGATAATGGAATTGTAGTGATTAAAACTAATTTAGATGATCCTAATCCTGCATTAAGGGATTTTGTTGCATTTAGAGTAGTAGAGGACCCTCATCCTTTGCAAAAAACTAAATATCGACTTTGGCCACTTTACAATTTTGCAGTAGCCATCGATGATTATCGTTTAGGAATTACACATGTGCTTAGAGGAAAAGATCATCTTAATAATACAGAAAAGCAAAAATGGATTTACAAATATATGGATTGGAAAGAACCTGAATTTATTCATTATGGTTTAGTATCAATACCAAAAACAAATCTTAAAACAAGTAAAATTCGTCAATCAATTTCAGATGGCGAATATAGTGGCTGGGATGATTGTCGAATAGCAACAATAAGAGCTTTGGCAAGAAGAGGTTATTCTTCTGAGACTTTTAGTAAATACTGGGAAGCTTCAGGCGTTAAAGAAGTAGATATCAAATTTTCTTGGCAAAATTTTGATGCGATGAATAAGGATTTAATTGATGCAAAAAGTAAAAGATTATTTTTTGTTTCTGAACCTTGTGAATATATATTCTCATCAAAAAAAACAATTACCAAAGAAGCTCCATGGCATCCGGACAACAAAAAATTAGGTAATAGAGTAGAAGATATAATCTCAGGTTCTAAGATATATTTGCCAAATGCAGATTTGAGTAAAATTCAAGATACTTCAGAGATACGTTTAAAGAATCTTTGCAATGTTAAGATCAACGGAAATACGTTAGAATTTTCAGGTTTTGAGCACAAAAAGGGCATTCCGATATTTCAATGGTGTTCAGGAAATAGGAAAATAGAATTATATTATCCAGATGGAACAATATCTCAAGGTTTAGTTGAAGATAATATTGATAAATTAGATAATACTGTAGTTCAATTTGAAAGAACAGGTTTTGTTAGATTGGAGGGAGACAAAGCGTTTTTCTTACACCGCTAATAGGTTTCTATGTCAGTAGGTCATCACCATCATCATCATCACGAAATAGATGATGAAGAATCTGAGCGAAAGACACGTATTGTTGTAATAATCACCTTGATTACAATGGTGATAGAAATTTATACAGGGATAGTAACAAAATCGATGGGTTTGCTAGCAGATGGATGGCACATGGGTACTCATGCGGGCGCATTATCAATAACTCTTTATGCTTACTATTATGCTAGAACTGAAAAATCGGTTAAAGACAAGAGAGAAGCAGTGATGGCGTTAGCAGGCTTTACTTCAGGAATTATTTTAGCTTTAGTTGCAATATATATTGGCCTAGAATCTATCGATAAAGTTGTTAATCCCCCAGAAATACAGTATAGAGAAGCCATAGCAGTTGCATTTTTTGGATTATTAGTAAACATTGGGTGCGCTTATATTCTTGGAATTGAGGGGCGCCATCATGATCATGACCACGACCATGANCATGACCACGACCATGACCACGACCANGACCATGACCACGACCATGACCATGACCACGACCATAAAAATTCAGAGAGAGGTACTTGGAATGTGGCATTGAATACTTACAAAGAAGATTTTGATACNGTAAAGTCTGTTTTCGATAGTTACGTTACTCCTCCAGATGAGATAGAAGATTTAAATCGAAGAGGAGCTTACATGCATGTTTTAGCTGATGCTTTAGTATCAATTTTAATTCTTGTTGCTCTAATCTTAGGAATGTTACTTCCCAAATTAGCTATTTTAGATCCACTAATAGGNATAATTGGCGGTGTTATTATTGCTCGTTGGGCCCTCAGTTTAATTACTGAAAGTAAAAATCAAATTCTTGGAATAGATTAAAANTTAGAGATAATTTGATGCATCTTTGGTCTGTTTGTTAATGTATTGATTAATTTTTTCCGTGCATCATTAATATTTTTATTTCTTTTATTACTATCCCAANTATAGAACAATTCGAGGCATTTTTTTAACTCCTTGGAATTAGTAAATAAGCCTTTTTCGTCAACAATTTCCTTTGCTCCATCCCATGCCCTACTGATTGCCCAGCATCCAGTAGCTACACCTTCAACAATTGAGGTTTGAGTTCCCTCATGCTCTGAGTTAGAAATGATACAATCGTTTGAATTATACCATTTGTTTAAATCATTTACATATCCCTCAATGGAAATNTTATTTTCTAATTTATTTTCAAAGATGTATTTTTTAATATCATCAAAATATTTTGTATCTTTTGCTTTACCTGCAATGCTTAATTTAATATCCAATAAATCTAAATCTCTAAAATATTTGATAAATTCCAATACTCCTTTTCTTGGTATAATATTTCCTAGCATTCCAATTTGCATGGTTTTTTCTTTTTGAAATAGTGGAAAATTATCAAAATTTAGATTATCATATGTGACATAAGTTTTTCCACTATAGTCACCTTTTTCATGAAATTTTCTTTCCATAGCCTCACTAATGAAAAGTACAGAATCAACATTATTCCATTTTATTTCATGATAATGGCGATCTAATTCAAATCTATGCATGCGGCATGCCAGAATATTTCCATAGTTTTTATTGGATAACCATTTTAGGTAGTGAGTTGCCCATTCACAAAAGATTATGTCAGCCCATTTAGCTAATTTTGGTAATTGAGTTCTAATAGCTATTTTGTTTCTTAGAACACGGATAAGATCTAGAGGTGTTTTAATCTCTGGCGGTGAACGAGGTGGATTGAATATTCTAAGTTCAAATTTCTCTTCCCATTCAGGTATACTTTGTTTAATGAAGTGTTCATTATCAATAACTAAAGCAACCTTTTTTTTCATCGCCCTATTATAACCTTTTTGCATTTTGATAGACCTTTTTNAATTATTTCTTCTTCAGTTTTTCCATCATTGTAAATATTAGAAGGGCCATATAGGAAGTCTACGGCTGCCTTCATTTTTTTGTAATAATAATCTTCATCATCATTTACACTTCTTAATCTGTATGCCATTTTCTTTAAATTTACATTTTCACTATTCATGAGAACCTTAAATTCCTCAACATCAGTGGGTTTAGTTGCACATGGAATGCTTAGTTCCTCAGGCCGATATCTGGAATGAAGTCTGGTTTTTGTTAAGTAGGCTACAGATTCCCAACTTCCTCGCAAGGGGCCTTTATTCCAAGGTTTTTCAAGAGCATTATTTGCTCTTTTATTCCACCAATTTAACCACTTAAATCTCATAGGNCTATATGCTCTTTTAATTAACCAGGGGTTTGCATCGAAATTGTATCCGAACAGATTAATTCTTAATGGATAAGGATGAATTTTCCCATCTATATCCATAATGACTTTGTCATCTCCAAGATATTTCCCTCCTTTTTCTAAACATTTTAACAATCCATTTGTTTTTCCAGAATGTGACCAGCCACAATAGACAAATGCTTTTCCATTTAACACTGCTGAAGACGCGTGAAGCAGTGTTTTATTTTCAGTTGGTAAATGTCTTCTCAAAAGTGGTGGAAATATAGTATTAAAAAGAAATGAAGGTGACGTGTCTTTTTCATATTCAATTATAACATTTTTAGTTTGTTTTAGAGGTATTGCAGCCCTACCTCCTTGATAGGCTTTAGCATACATTCTTTCGTCCGCTAATTCAAATTTTGGGGCGCTGTTAACAAATTTGAGACTTGCACGTTTCTCGGAGCCTGCTACATTGTTGGATTTTGGTAAAGTTTCAACTTCTTTAAATGTAATCGTATTTCGTGTTCCTTTTTTATTCTCACCAAACGGCAAAAGTTCTGCATCAAAATGTTTCTGTACAGAATCATTGACTTGTTCTAAAACGACCCGTAAGTTATCAAATAGGCAGTATTCACTCAATATTTTTCCATTTGTGAGGGTTATAAAGGGTTGTCCTCTAAGAAATTGTGCTTCCAAATCTATTAATTGTAGGAGTTCCCAAGGCAGGGACAACTTCCATTTTTTCTTATCTCAATTTACATAAAAAAGTATTTGGNTCTACCCCAAAAGAGCCAGGTTATTTTCATCCATTGAGATGGGGTGAAGAGTTAGCAGACATTTTAGAATATGAGAAAGCATTCTCGAGATATAATAATGAGAAATACGCTATGGAAGCTACACCAGGATATTTTTATGGAGGAGAAAAGCTAGCTTCTAAAATGAAAGAATTATTGCCAAATTCTAGAATAATAATAGTTCTCCGAGATCCAGTAAAGAGGCTTTTTTCTTTTTACAAATATAAGTTGAGTTTAGGTCATCTCGCTTCTAATTTGACATTTGACAATTATTTAGAAATATGTAAATCAATGTCATTTGAGGAAAAATCCAAAAAAGAAAATTATGNTTTTTGGGGAATGGAGGGTGGATTTTATGCAGATTTGATAGAAATTTGGCAACATATTTATGGCGATAATCTCAAAGTTTGCTTTTTTGATGAATTAGTTAATGATAAAATTTCATTTACATCTGATATTTGTAATTGGCTAGGAATAAGATTTGAAGATATAGATTCTAATAGAATGGTTGTAGAAAACAAATCAATGTTGTATAGAAGTAAGAAATTGCAGAACTTTGCAATACGCTTTGATCAAAGTCTTAATGGACTTTGGAATTTTTTACCAATTCTGAAAAAGCCATTTAGTTTTACATATAATCTGTTTAATTCAAAACCTCATAATGCAGTTCTTACAGATTCGGCAAAGAAAGAATTAGTAAAATTCTATGCTGAAGATATAGATAAAACACGATTACTTCTTGAGCAAAAGCAAATATCTAACTTTCCTGAATGGATGAATAGAAAATGACTAATTACGACGTATTTAACGGAGACACAGATGGCATATTTGCACGCCATCAGTTGAGATTAGCTTTGCCATTAAAAACCGTAAATATTAGTGGAGTTAAGAGAGACGTNAACCTTCTTCGACATGTTGAAGCTGTTGATGGCGATTTAGTTACAGTTTTAGATATTTCACATGCTAAGAATCGTAAAGATGTTTTACGCATTCTTGAATCTGGAGCTAAAGTTGAATATTTTGACCATCATGACCCTGCGGAATTGATAAATCATCAAAATATTACATATCATATAGATACAGATCCACACATGACTACTGGGCGAATTGTAGATACACATGTAAATGGTAAGAATCATGTTTGGGCAATTGCTACAGCCTTTGGCGATAATCATTTTGATTTAGCTTACAAATTAGCTGAATCTGAAGGTTTAGATAGAGAACAAACGGAATTATTGAAAGAGATTGGTTTAGCCATTAATTACAATAGTTATGGTAAAAAAGAAGAGGATTTGTTTGTAGCGCCTCTCACAGTCTCAGATATGCTTGAAGAATGTGGTGAAGATGTTTTTGCAAT
>PBGF01000016.1 GCA_002718915.1 Methanobacteriota archaeon
AACTCCAGCCATATCCAAATTGATATAATTCATAACAGTAACATCAGGATATCTGTCAGCTAGCGTGTCAGTCCAGTAATCACTCCCACGTAAGCCTCCTTCTTCTCCTGACCATAAGCAATAGACCATTGTTCTTCGAGTGTCATATGGCATAGCAGCCATTGCTTCACCTGCAGCAAGTACCATGGATGTTCCTGCAGTGTTATCGTAAGCTCCAACTCGAGTTCCATATGTTCTAGATCCAGTTATGTGAGGGTCTACTAGTCCTCCATTTATTGGTGGAGCAATATCAAAATGTGCTCCAAAGACTAGCCATTCATTTGGATATAATGTACCATCTCGGAATCCACATACATTGTAAGCTTCTGGATTAAAATTCCCTAGTACATCTTCTATTGCGAATCTCTGAACTTCTACTCGGAGCCCATATGCAGTCATCTCAGCAATCAAAAATTGAGCAGCATCTTCGTAAGCTAAGTTTCCTTGTCCAGCCCATCTATCTAGATATCCAACAGCACCATCTGCAGGGTCTAAGATATCTGGAGTTTCATCAGAAATACGGGCTATGCTGTTGTACACAGTTCTGCCGTTAACAAACCCTGTTGAGAATAAGCTCCCTTCATCTACAGTATAGGCTGCAGATATTTCACGTTTTACATCAATTTTGACAGGAATGCTATTGCCAGCTCTCTCTTCTGTTGAGTTTAGTGTATAGAGTGAGGCGTATTCTTTGGGTTCCACTCTTGATACAGTCAGACCTTCGCCATTCATTCCGCCTCTTTCTACCCAATCGTTCCAGCTTTCACTTGGGTTTCTAATTGACCAGATTTCAGTTCCATATTTAGACAGAAAAATAAAAGCTGTATCTATCCTAGGAGGTGCCAGAATTGTAAGTTGTTTTGTCTCTCCTGTTCTCATATCTAAAATAGTTCCATTTTGAAGATAATTTGATGCAGGGTCAACTACCATATGAGGAATGAAAACAGCAACATCACGTTTTGCAGAAATTACTAGTGGTTGGAATTCTCCTCCAACTATAGTGATTGGGTTTACTACAACATCTTTTGGAGAAATAGTATCATCTTTATCACTTTCAAGACACCCTGCAAACGAGACAGCTAAAAATAGCGCAACTACACAAATGTTTAACATTTTGTTATTAGCTGAGTTTCTGCGCATTATCTTGTCCTATTATTACTAGAATATATAGTTTGTTTACTCTGCTAAACAATCTTCATGAGTACAGACTGGAGGTTCAAAGAAAATTTTATCGTCAGTGTTTATTTCGTGTAATCTTAGAATACTGTTTTCATTAATTCCAATTTCTACAGGTGCAGTGTTACTTGGAGGCAAATAATCATCTCCAATATCTGTTAATGATAAACGTATTTTATGTCCTTCAGGAATTAAGACATCCATTGCAAAAAATTCCATTTTTGCATTAACAGTTTGTCCCGGTGAAAGAACTTGATATTCCGTTCCGCCGGCGTGGTATCTTAGATCCATGGTGGCATGACCAATGTGTATGCATTCATTATCAGCGTTACAATCTTCCATCAAAGCATATACAGATCCGCCCGAGCCGGCTAAAGTTACATCAAGGTGTAATTGTGGCAATCCTCCAAATCGGAAAGTTTGATTGAATTCAGGCGTTTCAAAAACGACATAATTATTGGCAAATGGAGCGATTGTGTTGCCATTACTCGTATGGACTAAATCTGCACTTCCTAAAGTCATTTCAATAGTAATTGAATCAGAAGCAGGATATCTCTCCTCAACACGCCATTCCCCACGATTATTTTGTATTTCTAAGTAAAGACTTGGCTTAGGTCCAGTTTCTTGTAAATAATATGTAAACCATTCAAGTAAATCTTGCATCCAATCAAATCTAACCATTTGTGGGTAAGCTTCAGAACCTCTTCCTGGGTCTGAGCGTTGTTTTTGATAGTCTGGCCTATCAGGATAATCGTGATCCCATTGACCCATCAAAACTTTTGCTTCTATTCCCGTGTCCAATAAGGTATTTATCACAGGTACAGCCATATGGGGATCAACATTCCAATCATGGAATCCTTGCACGATGTAAACAGAACCTCTATAGTTTTCTAAAACTCTATCAAGGAAATATCTTTCCTCCCAATATCCGCTAAATTCGCTTCCTCCAAAAGTATAAGCTTCAGCACCATATAAGCTTGATAAGGCATAGTCAGGGCATGCATTTTGCAAGTTTTGTTCTTCTTTATCGGCTTCATAGCCATATGAGCCATAAACAACGTTATGCATGAAGGGTGCACGAGCCTCAGAAGATCCATTCTTCCACATTAATTCTCTAACGCCAATAAGTCCTGAAATTGGCACTATAGTTTTTAGATATTCATTGCCATACATTGCCGCTTGCCAAGGAGTTGAACCATCGTAGGATTTCCCAATCATACCTACATTCCCATTTGACCAATCTTGCGTCCCTAGCCATTCAACAGCTGCGTTGATTCCCTCTTGTTCAGCAAATCCCATCAAGTCCATACAATGGTTAGAACTTCCAGTACCGGTTACAGATACTTGTGCGAAAGCAAAGCCATGAGGTAAAAGATTTTGAATTACACTAATGCCTAGCCAACTTCCTGGTTGTGAAACATCCGGAGTTGAAGCTGAAGTCTCACCAAAATAAGGTCCAAATTCAGCAATTACTGGAACTTTAACTCCATTAGGTACTTTAGGTCTCCAATAAGCTAAACTAATTTGTGGACATTCACCACCAAATTGGCACGTAGCTGCAGCACCACCTTCACTTAGTGGTAAATTATAAGGGATCATGACATGAACAGAATCAAATTCGTTGTCAGTTTCTAATAACTCGTAAGTTCCTTGATTAAGAACAAAACTATATGGTTGAGATGTATCATAATTAAATTGACTTCTAGCCCATACAGGCACTCTCATTTCATATTCTTCTTCAATAGCTTCTTCAATTAGTATAAGGTATGCACTAGAAACGAAAATTAGGGCAACAGCAATAGAGAAAACCTGGCCAGAAATTGTAGACTCCTTCATTATTCCTCAGGATTCCAATAGGGAACATTAAAGTATTCTTGCTCAGGCGTGCTAGATATTGGTAAAGTTAATTTTGCAGATTGATAATCAACTGTACAAACTCCTGCAGGCGGGCACGGTGGTGGAAGATAGTCCTTTCCAGATCCTGTCAAATCAATTCTAAGTTCATGNCCNGCAGGAAGAAATGCATCAATAGCAAAGAATTCCATTTTCATAGTTACAGATTGCCCTGAAACAACTACAGGACTAGGATCTTCTCCACCTTCATTATAGCGAATATCCATAGTAGCATGCCCCAATCTTACATTAGCAGTATCATCGTACAATGTTGCAAAGACCTGACTAACGTCGCTAGAAGCAGTTACATCTAGATGCAAAGTTGGCATTCCGGAAATATGTACATCATATTCAAAACCCGGATGAGTCAAATTAACAAAAGCAGTTTCATCNACAGGGCAATTGAATACAAGAGGCCACCAATTACCAACTAGACTTTTACACTCAGCACCGAATTCTTCCAATACAATTTTTTCACTATTTTGTGCAGGATAAGTATCTTCGATTCGCCATAGACCATCATGTCTCTGAACTTGTACATTTAGATCAGGTTTTGGCCCTCTATTTTGTAAATAATATTCAAACCATTCAAACAAATCTTGTCCCCAATCCCATCGAGTCATTTGAGGAAAAGCTGTTCCTCCATTATCATTGTTAATATCATCATGTTTCTGCCATTGGTCGGGGTAATCATGTCCCCACTGACCAAACATTCCTTTCACATCAAACCCAGCATCCTTCATTTGTTGATAAAGCGGGAAAATCATATGCGAGTCAACATTCCAATCTTGTAAACCCTGAATAAAATAAACNGAACCTTGGTAATTATCTATGGAACGTTGTCTGTAGTCTCTTTCATTCCAGTAATTCATGTCTGGATCTATTCGAGGTTCAAGATAGGTCCTTTCACCTCTTGTGAATCCATCAGCTACATCAGGACAGACATGATCTCCGTCAGATTCGTCAAAATCTACAATATTGATGAAGTAAGCACCATGCATTACTTGTGAACGAGCTTCGGCACTACCATTTTTGAAAAGTAAAGTCTTTGTGCTAGTTGTTCCACTTATTGGAACTATAGTTTTCAGATAAGGGTTACCAGCCAATGCAGCTTCCCATTGTGTTGCACCTTCGTAAGATTTCCCATAAAGCCCTACATTGCCGTTACTCCATTCTTGTTCACCAAGCCAAGTTACTGCTGCATCTATTCCTAGCTGCTCTCCGTGACCTCTGTAATCAAAGCATCCTGTTGATTCTTCAGTACCAAATACAGCGACTTGTGCAAATGCATAGCCCCAGGGAACAAAGTTTTCAAAGATAAATTCACCTCTAGCAGCACCAACAATGTTCGTTGGTGTACTGGCACCGTCAGGCCCTCCGTAGTCAAAGTAAGGACTTACAATAGCAATAACAGGAACTTTTTCCGCATCTAGAGTATTACTTGGTAGCCAATAAGATAAATGAACTACAGCATCAGATGGGCCCGTTTCCCAAACAGAACTTGTATCTACATTAATGAACGCTTCTTGAACTTCTAAAGACTCGTAAGGGCCTTCTTTCAGAAGATAACTATGAGTTCCATTCATATCCCATTCTAGTTTGTGTCGATCAAATAAATCAGGATAAAAATAAGATTGATTATTAGTTAGAAAACTATCTTCATCATCATTGAGATAAATTAGAATTGAAGAACTAATAAAAATGAAGGCGGTAGCAATCGTTAAAATTTGATTCCTAGTAATCATTACCTTAGCAGCAGCTGCTTTCAGCCCCGCAACCACATTCTCCTTTTTTACCTTCAGGAGCTGGGTTTGGATTGTTTACTCTAAAACCTTCGCCCATTTCGCTTATGATGTAATCTATTTCAGTTCCATTTATTTTTTCTATATCTTCACTTTTAACAATTACTTCTAAACCATTAGATTCAAACACAGAATCATTATCAGCTTTTAAATCAAATCCTAAAGCGTATTGATAACCACCACTACATCCTGCAGAGAAAACTCCTATACGTAGCATTTTACCTGCCATATCTTGACCCTCTTGGGCCTTTGAAATTTTTTCAGCAGCAATATCAGTTACACTTATCATACTTTAGCAGATTTATCCTGTTTTTTATAGTTTACTGGNGTANCTTATATTGAATGATTCTCAATAGTTACGNTACCAGAAGCTCTGCTTCTNCTCAATGGGTTGTAANCATTTATCATGTTTTTCAATCCATTTANAATCACTTTTGACCATGTTGGNTTTATTTTTAAATCGTAAACAATGAAAGGATTCTTGTAAATTTCCTTTGCAGTCCACATATACATATCAGACGCAGTTTNAACTGCAATACGCATATTTTTAGGGATAAANTGAAATCCAAGTTCAGCACGTTTTTGCCATNGGAAATAGATANGTATTTGTGANCTTACAAAAGCGTTAAANTNTTCAGGNTTTCTTCTAGCTTCNCCTCTTGTCAAACCAGANAGTCCAAAANCTTNTAAATCTTNAGTAGGGAAATANGTTCTTTTCAAATCTAANTCTTCATCAATNTCTCTTATGAAATTAATAAATTGCATTGCTTTTCCTAAATATTGAGCAGATTCATCAGCNCTNTCNTCAAGNCCCATNACTCTATTCATCATTAAGCCAATNACTTCAGCAGATCCATACAAGTAAGTGTTTAGTTCTTNTAAATTCTTGTAANNTGATTTNTCAGTATCCATNTCCATTGANTTTAGAAATGCNTCAACCCATTCNTGTTTGAATTGNCTTNTTTCAGANAGATTAACAAANTCTGCAATTACTTTATTTTCNGTTTTCTTTCCAGANACNNCACTATANTATTCTTCTTTAAANTNGAAAAAACCNTTAGTNTCCTGAGGTACAGAATCTACATAATNATCTGCAATTCTAACAAAGTTATACAATTGAGTNACTTCTTNTCGAATACTAANNGGAAATANTTTGGTNCTNTAATAGTAAGTAGTACTTCCATTTCTAAANATATCCTNAGGATNTTCGGAAGTAATTCTATTNCCATGNGTCTCGGAAGAATAAACATTNTTTGTCATATCNGAATCNAAATNCTTTTTGTANGTATTTAAAGACATTAAACTGGTGCCTAATTTTTCTTTCATAGTTNATTCAACGTCCTCATCGTGTCTTTATTTGCTAGAATTACGCCATTTTGTAATTCACCATCTACAATACCTCTAGTGCCAAGTCCTCCGAGAAATATTTTCGTATTAGGTAATTCCTTGACTAATTCTCTAGCAATCATTTTTGCATTGAATAAATATCTAGCAATAGTTACAGAAATAAAAACAATATCTGGCCTTGCATGTACTATAAAATCAATAATAGCTTTATTTGTTGCGGCTTTTTTATTGCCCATATACCATGAACCGCCAATATTTGTAACTCTATATTTTCTAGTTTTTAGCAGCCCTTCAAGAACTATATTCGACATACTATGATCATCCCCTTCAGGGTTACATATTACGGCCAATCCTTCTACAAGTCCTTTCATTTCAATTCTTGCGTTATGATGCTGGATAATTTTCCGCATAATGTTAGTAATCATATGTTCTTGAGCAATTCCTATTTCTCCATCTACCCAAAGCTTTCCAGTTTCAGTCATAACTCTAGTTACTGAATCAATGTAGAATCTTTGTAGCCCGATTAATTCAATCAATTCATCAGCTTTTTCAGTAGCCATTTCTTCATCCCCAGTCTGTAAACAACGAGAAAGTATAAGTTCTAATTCGTTCTGTTTTTCAATTACTTTATCATTTAATTTAGTTTGATTTTTGATAAAGAATTTTCTCACAGAACCAGAATGATATTCTTTTGGAACATCCTCTATAGTTAAATTATCTACAGAGCCTAAATATTCAATGACTTTCTGCTTTGATGTTTTCTTTTCGCTATCCCATTTACTTTCAACAAGATAAGCGTATTTTTTGCCTTTTATATTTTTCGTTCTTACGTATACTATACTAACACCCCCTCCTTCTTCATTTCATTTACTAAAATTTGGGAAGAAATAACAGTGGTTGGAACTCCAACACCAGGATGGTTGTATTGACCAGTGTAATACAAATTCTTTACTTTAGAACTTTTGTGTTTTGGCCTAAAAACAGCAGTTTGCCACAAAGTATGAGCCATACCTAACCCAGTTCCTTTGTAGGCGTTGTATCTATTCTTAAAATCGCGATGAGTAAAGAGTGATTTAACAACAATATCATCTTTTATTTTTTCACCAGTCCAATTTTCGAACTTTTCTAAGACTTTATCAAAATACGCTTCACGAATAGCATCAGAATCTTCTAAATCGGAAGCCACAGGGACTAAAAAGAAAAGATTTTCCATTCCTTTAGGCGCAACACCTTCATCAATTCTTGATGGGCAGCATACATAAAAATTAGGATTATCTGGCCATTTCGGATCCTTAAATACTTGATCAAAATGGTCGTTCCAATTTTCATGGAAGAAATAATTATGATGAGTTAAACAATCAATCTTACGTTTTACTCCAATATAGGCAAGATGCATAGAAATAGCCATGGTTTTCTTTTCCCAATAACTTGACTTATAGGTCTGATTTTCTTCAGTTAACAATTGAGTTTCACCATGGTGATAATCTGCATTATTAACTACTAAATCTGCACCATATTCTGCATTTTCAGTAATAATTCTAGTTGCTTTTTTGTCTTCTACATTAATTTTAGTTACGGCTTCGTTAAATTTAAATTGAACGCCATGTTTTTCGGCAATCTCATGTATTTTTTTTGCCACACCATTCATCCCTCCCTTAGGATAGTAAATTCCATGATGATGGTCTAAGTAGGACATCATACAATACATTCCAGGAACATTTCTTGGGTCACCCCCCAAGAATACAGTAATCCATTCTAGTAATTTTTGAGCTTTAGGATTCTTAAAATAGGCTTTAACTCTTTTATGATAGTTACTAAATGGCTTTAATCTTAAACCATCTATCATCATACTTGGAGTAAAAATACTAAAAATGGAATTATAGCTTCTATATACTAAGCGTTTCATAGAAATATCATATTGTTTTTTGCAAACTTCTAAGTATTTACGAAGTTTTTCACCACCATTAGGCTCTAGTTTTTCAAATATTTCATAATTATTTTCAACATTGCTTGAAATATCAATTATTTCTCCATCATCGAAGAATACACGATATGATGGATCTAATTTCCTTAATTCTAATAATTCACTAGCATCTTCATTAAATTCTTCAAAGAATTTTTCAAATGCTTGAGGCCACATATACCAAGAAGGCCCCATATCAAATTGGAACCCATCTTTAACTAGTAAACTAGCTTTACCTCCAGGTTGCTCATTTTTTTCAATTACTGTGACATTATGTCCTTCTTTGGCTAAAAGCGCTGAAGCCACTAATCCCCCATAACCTGCACCAATAATCACTACATTTTTCATAGAAGATCCTCCTGTTTTCTTCTTCCTAACAAATGCCTAAAACAATCTTCTAAATCCTCAAATCTAAATTCATATCCCGAATCTATCAGTTTTGATGAATCAACTTTAATGCTAGATAGTGCAAGTACATCTCCAAATTCTCCTAAGAAAGTTTTTAATGCTATTCCAGGAACAGGAATAAGCCCACAGATAATACTAAATTTACCCCATAAAACATTTGCAAGAGTAGACGCCCATTTTTTTTGTCTAACTGGTTTTGGAGATGCAACATTTACTGGACCTGAAAGAGAATCAGTAATAATTGAGTGATAAATAACATCTACAACATCATCAATAGAAATCCAAGACCACCATTGATTCCCTCCAGCAACAGGAGGGCTAGCTCCTAGTTTAGCAGCATTTCCAAGTACTTGTAATGCTCCCCCTAAAGGAGACATAACTGGAGCAATCCTAAGAAAAACTACGCGAATTCCTGCATCTATTGCAGGTTGGGCTGCAGCTTCCCATTCTTTAACAACGTGTGAAAAATAATCATTTCCATTTTTACTATCTTCAGATAAAAGAGAATCTCCTCTATCTCCATAATATCCAATGGCAGAGGCACAAATCAAAACTTTAGGTGGCCTATTTAGAGAAGCTAAATGCTCAGCGATTAGTTTCGTTCCATTAACTCTACTTTCTAGTATTTCATTACGTTTCCAAGTAGTCCAAGGCAAAGGGACCATTCCTGCAATCGGTTTACTAATCGGTTCGCCAGCTAAATGCACAACAGCATCTTTCCCACTTAAATTACTAATTATGCCATTTTTTGGATCCCATCCAATTTCACCTTTTTGGGGCCTTCCTCTAACAATTTTTTCAACTGAATGTCCGGCAGTGGTAAGGTAAGGAACAAGTCCAGAACCAATTATTCCCGAGCTTCCTGTTACTGCTATGTCAAGTTTTTTACCTTTGTATTTTGATTGTGATTTAAGATCATTTTTAGTGACATTTCTTCTGTAAGCAAACATTTGTTTTATTTTTTCTTTTGTAAATTTTCCACCAAAGATACTACCTAGTGGTTCCAACGGTAATTGATAGTCTATTTTGTCAATTAGTTTTGATGACTTATTCTCTAATTTTTCAAATAAATGTTTGTGATTCCATTCAGCAAAAGGTCCACTAACTTGTTCATCAAAAAATTGTACATTTTTCTTATAGCTGTGATGCTTAGCAATCCAGGTCAAAGGAATCGGCCCTAAATTCATTTGAATATGAACTGTGCCTCCATCAATACTGCCCCTTCTTTTTTTGACTTTTACAGGATCGAAGGGAGGAGTCAATCTTTCAAAAGCTCCAGGTTTCTCGTGCCAACTAAAAAGTTGGTCCACAGGAACGGGCACTTCAAGGCTAGATTCAAATTTATTCTTAGCTATCAAGGTAAACCTACAATTCTAGTGCACAAAATAGTATATAAAAGACGAAGGCTAGTGCCTAAAAACAATCTCCTGAGCTTTCCTCACACTTTTTTCTTTATCTTTTATTTCAAACATCAAATCAAATTCTTCATTTTTCATTATATTTATAAAATTACTAAAATGCTCTTGATTTAGCCGATCAGTATGTTTTCCAATTCTTGCGCCCTCTTGTTGACTACTATAGTCTAACATTGGAATTCCATGTTCGCCGTACCAAGTGTTTTTAATCATTTGATAGGCTTCAATTAGTGATTCGCCGTCATTCAAGCATTCCAAATGTAGATTATCAAGGATTATTGGAATATTAGTATAGTTATTTATTTTCATACAATCGCCAATAGAGTAATGATAGTCATCATTTTCTATAACCAATCTTGATTTAATTTTATTAGACATTACCTTGAAAGTATTTACAAATCTTTTGATTGCTCTATCTTTATTGCCATAAACGCCACCCACATGTATTTGTATTTTTGCAGAATTATCTAAGGCCATTGCGTCTAAAAAATCAGCATGGTATTTCAATTCAGCCAAACTCTTTTCCACAACATTTTCATTTGGAGAATTCAGAAGCGTAAATTGTCCAGGATGCATAGAAACTCTAAAATTGTTTTTTTGGAGTTTTTTTCCAATACATTTTAATTCGTTTCTAAATTTTGTCTTCCAATCTATATTGCAAATTTNATGGGATGCAAAGGGTATAGTTTCTGATGAAATTCTTAAAAAGAGAAAATTATTTTTAATATTATAATCAATAATTTGGTTTAGGCAATCTAGATTGTTTTTAACAGTTTCACTAAATTTATCAATGCTAAAGTTCGCAAGTCTAAATTTTTTATTACTAGAACAACCAATACTTAGATTCGTACATGGATAACCAATTTTCATGTTAATTTATCCAGTTTGCGGTTTTATTTTGTTTAAATTAAGTTTATTTTTTTCAGATTTTATCTTTAACAATTTCAAACATCGCACACAGTTAACCATGCAACCTTTCATCATGAATTGGTATTCCTGTTCAGTGGTTTCATGGCCACACAGCGTTTTTCTATTTTTACCGGGCAGGTGTCTCCTTCTCATGNTGNTTTATTCAGCCATCCATCCCATCATTTTGTCTACTTCTCTGCTTATNAATATCAAAGTTGGAGCCCACAGACCAACAAAAATNCCTAATTGTTGATCCTCAAATACAAAATAAATGTACAANGANCCCAATATAGAGGCAAAACTACACATTAGTCCAATTTGCGAAACTACCCCACCGTCATATTGACTTTTACCTTCTGACATGTTTGTAGAAAAAGGACTTAGTAAAAATATATTTTCGATGCACTATTGCATTGCACTACTATATTTTTTTATTAACCCTCCTAATAACGAGGTATGGCAAAACCATTAGACTATAATATTAGCCAAACAATCAAAGAATATTTAGGGAAGCAAAATCAAACAAAAACCATAACTGAAATTTCCAGAACACTTGATATTGGAAGAAATTCGATAGCTAAACACTTAGAACTTCTAAAGATACAAGGTTTAGTCGAAGAGAGGACAGTGGGACAAGCAAAACTTTGGTCATTAACAGCAACTCCTTTCGATTCAGACAAGTATGGCGTATCAATTAGAGATATAAATGCTAGGCACGTATATTCATTCGGAGCTAAAGCCCTTTCTAAATTTGGTTTTAGCACAGAGACATTTAAGGGAAAGACAACTGCAGAAGCATTAGGTTCAGAATATGCAGATGTAGATGAAAAAGCAATAGAAACCATGAATTCTGGTAAGCCAACAATAAGCTACAAGAACTATAAGACAAATAAAAATGAAGCAAAAGTGGTACAATACTTTTTTCCTAATTTTGCTAATAATAAAATAATAGGCACAATCAGCTTTGCATCGATTATTGAAATAAAATAANATGGCTAAATCACACAACCCCTCAATGATGCGCACAATACGCAGAGAATTGAAGGAAGGCAAAGACCCAGAAGTTTTACTTTCTAAAACAAAATCTATATCCGATTCTTATTATTTGAGTTTGACTTTATTTTTGATAATCCCGCATCTTGATCCAAAAAGCAAGTCATGTAGAAATGCAATTACTTCAGCAAGTAATGAAATAGATAAGGTACAGCAGCCTTGGAGACGAATAGAATTGCTAGGAAGCATTTCTAAATTATTAAAATCATTACCGCAAAACCAAACTAGAGAAAAATCTTATTCAATTATCTTAGAAAAATTATCTTATGAGAAAAAATCTAAGATCAAGGACTTTTTGATAAATTATTCAAAGAATTTTCCTGAAAATTTTTTAGATGACTTACTCCTTATTTCAAGTAACTTAAAATCAAGTGAGTTTGAAACAGGAAAAGCCATAATCCGACACTGGGCAAATATTAGGGCAAATATCTCTTTAGTTGAAAGTCTTCAAAATTTTAGTCTTGAGCCTAAAACTAAGTTACTAGGATATTTACATTTACAGATAGCTAAATCTCACAAAAAATCAGATTCATCTATTCTATTGAAGGCACTGGAATTTGCAGATACGCACGAATTATTTACGTATTTAGTTAGAGTTTGTAGTAGCGTTTCAGACATAGAAGTATTCGAGGAGCACATCGTCAATTTTACAACTGATGAAAAAATAGCAATTTTACTTTCTCTTACTTCTAGAGCTGACAGAAAAAATTTCAAAGAAAAAGCAAAGGAACTTTACAGTAAAGCAGAAGAACATTACAGTCAATTAANAGACCCTGAGAATCAGATTAAATTTAGAAGAAAGTTAGACATAACTTTAACTCGTTTAGAAGACATAGAAATATCTAATCCAATNAAAAAGGTTAAAGAATTGGAAAAAATATCAGATAAAGGAAATCATACATTAGCACTTTACAATACATATGGAGGAAATTGGAATCATCCACATTTCAAGTCTATTTTCAAAGCTTCAAATCTTTGTGCAGCCTTCGATTTAGATTTAGCCTTGATTAATTTCCCTCAAATTTCTTCAGAGAAATTGGTAAAAGAAATTAAGAAAGAAATGCGACTTCCAAATGAAGGTTATACTAAATTGTTGCTTGATAACAATAGAGTACAATTTTTCGATAATAAAATAGATGAAAACTGGTCAGGTAGTGTAGTTGCTACTACAGCAAGTCCAGATTTTTCTAAATCTTCTTTACCTAGCGGTAGATTGTGCATGGTAATGGGTTTAGGCCCTAAAGGCCTTCCTAAATCATTNGTTAGTAATGCGAACTATCATTTCGAATTAACAGGTTCAAATGTGGCATTTGAAACTGGAACAGCAATGGGTGCAATTTCAGCACATTTGTTTTTGTCTTAGGTCGAACAATATATACAACCAAAATAGGTCAAACAATATATACAACCAAAAGATATAGAATATATGTTTAGAAAGTTAGTTGCATTAATCCTAGCNGTATCATTTTTGGCACTTCCTCATTCATATTTTGTAGAAGCTTCAGAAGAAGAAGAAGAAGATTTTCCAGAATGTACTTGGAGNAATCCATGCGAAATATACATAACAGATGGAGATAAAGACGATCCAGATACTGAGATAGATGAAGGAGGAAGTAATATTGGTTTTAACGTGGAAGATCCTAGCGGAGATAATGTTGTTAGAGGCCATCTGCTAGATTGGCTTGTTCCTGAAAATTATTGTGATTGGTATGATTGTTATTATGCTTATTATTACCAATCAACTAGAGATTATTTAGAAAAAGATGGCGTGGGCATGACTTTTACAGCTGTAGATGGTATGTTTAATTTTAGAGCTGCACTAGAAGAGCACGGTTATACATTAGAAGATGTAACAGTCAATAATGCACCTAGAACTTTGGGTGATGACGTACGAGGAGATGATGATGGAATTGTTGAAGATGGTGAGGATTGGGAATACGATTCTGAAACATGTATTGAATGGAGAGTCTATACTGGATCTCCATATATCATAAAAGTAGATGGTAAACCATTAATAAGCACTAATCCAGAAAGATATGTTCATTATTTAAATTATACACAAATTAATGAAGCTCAAGACTGTGAAGCTAATGACGGTAACGGAAATGGAGAAGTCACAATGTGGGGAGAGGGTGACTTTTCAGATATGGAGATTGTTGCTGATGAAAATGATGAAATTGCAATGGCTTTAGCTTCCGCATATCAACTTGATGTGGGAAATATTCCAGTAAAATACCATTATGATTCTCAAACTTATCACATAAGGGAAGATGCAGAAATAAGAAGAGATGATGCAGAATTAGAAGATAGTAATTGGACTGAAATATCATTAAATTATTTGGATGATGATGATTGTGATGATAGTGATGATGATTCAGACAATGATTGTGATTATATATTATTAGCATATTTTAGTATAAATGTTTCAGCAGCTTATCCCGTATCTTGTGAGTTCGGTAATCAAGATGGTTCACCTTGTAATTTAATGGACCCTGGTGAAGCATGTGAAGATCCAAACAGCGGTTCTTGTTTTGAAGCTGTCTTAGAGTTTTGTGAAGGGGACGGAGGTCAAGCCTGTCA
>PBGF01000017.1 GCA_002718915.1 Methanobacteriota archaeon
CTGAATTGTCAGATAAGGCAATTATTGCAGCATCTGGAGGTGTTGATTCTACAGTTGCAGCAGTATTAGCTGCTAAGGCAGTTAAGGATAATCTTCTTGCAATTTATGTAGATACAGGATATATGCGCTTAGGTGAATCAGACTATGTTTCATCTATGCTCACTAATCTGGGAGTTGAACACAAAGTAGTTGATGCTTCAGAAAAGTTTTATGCAGGTCTAAAAGGAGTTACAGATCCAGAAGAAAAGAGAAAAATTATTGGAGAATTATTTATCAGAGTATTTGAAAATGAAGCAAAAGAATATGGCGGTAAATTCCTCGTTCAAGGAACAATAGCACCGGATTGGATAGAATCAGGCGGAGGTTTACGTGATACCATCAAATCTCATCACAATGTAGGAGGTTTACCTGAAGATATGGATATGGTTCTTTGTGAACCAATTAGGGAATTATACAAAGATGAAGTTAGAAGTTTAGCAGAATATCTTGATGTTTCAGTTTCCCAAAGACAGCCATTTCCAGGTCCTGGTTTAGCTGTTAGAGTAATGGGGGAAGCTACTCCTGAAAGAACAGAAGTTGTTAGGCAGGCTTGTCACATAGCAGAAGAAGAGATTGAATTAGCAGCAAAAGAAGGAATTATGGATTTGCCTTGGCAATATTTTGCTGTAGTTTTACCAGTTAAAACCGTAGGAGTACAGGGCGATGTTAGAGCATATGGCAATACAATTGCAGTCAGGGCAGTACACAGTTTTGATGCAATGACTGCTAAAGCTGCAGAAATTCCTTATTCAGTATTAAAAAAAATATCAGAAAGAATTACACGTGAATTGAAATCTGAGGTTAATCGTGTAGTTTATGATATAACAGACAAACCACCAGGCACTATTGAGTGGGAATAGTGGTGCCGGGGGCGGGGTTCGAACCCGCGGCCTTCGGATGTCCCAGGCATAGCCGGAACTATTCTTACCCTATGAGTCCGACGCTCTACCAGGCTGAGCCACCCCGGCTCCTGCGAGGTTGACTCGTTAGGGGTTTTAAGTTTAAGTTTCGATGATTCTTTATANTAAGGCCTTAATCACGCAAAAGGATGGGTGTTACTGATTCCAATAAAAATCAANCAAAGNCAGGCAATTACAATCCTGTTGAGNTAGAGAANGAAGTAGCAGAAAGATGGGGAANAGANAAAACATTTGAAAATAGTATAGAGAACAGNCGTTCCTCAAAACCATTTACTTTTCTNGAAGGTCCACCTACAGCTAATGGAAAACCAGGTATTCATCANGTTCTTTCTAGATTATTCAAAGATATGGTATGCCGATGGAAAACTATGGAAGGTCATTTGGTTGAGAGGAAAGGTGGATGGGATACACATGGTTTACCTGTAGAAATTGAAGTTCAAAAGCAATTAAATTTGATGTCTAATGAAGAAATAGAAGCTTATGGTATGGAAGCTTTCAATCAGAAATGTAAAGAGAGTGTATGGACATACGAAGAAGCCTGGCGTGAGATGAGTGAAAGAATGGCTTTTTGGGTAGATATGGATAATCCATATGTTACATTACATGATGAATATATTGAATCTGCATGGTGGTCTCTAAAGCAGATGCATGACAAAGACCTTCTTTTTAGAGGTCATAAAGTATTACCATATTGTCCACAAACTGGAACTAGTTATTCTACGCATGAGGTATCACTTGGTTACAAAGAAGTAGCAGAACCTGCAGTTTATGTAAAATTCAAATTGAAGAATTCAGAAGGATCAATAGTNGCTTGGACAACAACACCTTGGACATTGCCAGGTAATGTAGGTTTGGCAGTAGGTCCAGATGTGACATATTGCCGTGTGAAAATAAAATCCGAACCTTCAGATAGTTGGGAAGGTAGAGGCGGTGCCAAAGTTGGTGAAGAGCTAATTTTAGCTAAGGATTTGATGCCAGAAGTATTACGTCATCATGCAGATATAATTGAAGAATTTCCAGGAAGTAAATTAGTAGGTGAAGAGTATGAACCTCTTTTTCCAGGTGCAATAAATAGAGGAGATTCAAAAACAGCATGGACAGTAGTTGCAGCAGATTTTGTTACTACAACCGATGGAACAGGGATTGTTCATACTGCAGTAATGTATGGAGAAGACGATTATCAATTAGGAATGGAAGTTGGTTTTCCAGCTCANCATACAGTAGGTATGGATGGNAAATTTATCAANGGAACTCATGAACTATTAGATGGAAATTATGTAAAAGANTGTGATTCAAAAATTATTGATTTATTAGAAAAAGAAAATAGACTTTACAGAGAACATACTTACACTCACGATTATCCACATTGCTGGAGAACAGATCATCCTCTATTGTACTATGCAATGGATAGCTGGTTTGTGAGAATGACTGCCGTTAAGGACAAAATAATTGACTACAACTCTCAAGTTGAATGGGCTCCAGAATGGACAGGTACAGGAAGAGTTGGAGAATGGCTTAGAAACATCAAAGATTGGGCAATAAGTCGAGAAAGATATTGGGGGACTCCATTGCCAGTTTGGATTTGTGAATCATGTGGCCATCAGCATTGTATAGGAAGTATTGAAGAAATGAATTCACTAAAAACAGAGAATTCTCCAACACCTAAGGAATTGCATAGGCCATATGTTGATGATGTGAAATTAACTTGTACTAAAGATAATTGTAGTGGAGAAATGATTCGTGAACCTTACGTTATGGACTGCTGGTTTGATTCTGGCTGTGCTTCATTTGCACAATGGCATTATCCATTTGAGAATAAAGAAAAATTCGAAAATAGTTTCCCAGTTGATTATATTTGCGAGGCAGTAGATCAGACAAGAGGTTGGTTCTATTCTTTGTTAGCAGTATCAACTACAGTTTTTGATAGCATTTCATACAGACGATGTTTATCCTTAGGACATATTTTAGATAATGAAGGTAAGAAAATGAGTAAATCACGAGGTAATGTGGTTAATCCTTGGGATCATTTCAACAAAGAAGGTACAGATGCTATTCGTTGGTATATGACTTCACAAAGTGCACCTTGGAATCCGATGAATTTTGACCCTAATGGAGTTAGAGAAACCTATGCTAAAATGTTCTTAACTTTATGGAATGTTCACAAATTTCATTTAGATTATGCAATACTTGATAATTTTGATTATAGTAAAGATTTTATTTCAGTTGATAAAAGAAATGCATTAGATAGGTGGATTCTTTCTAGAGTCTCAACTGTGGCTGAAGATTATCATAATCAGTATGTTTCATGGGAATTTCATAAAGCATCAAGAGAGCTGGAAAATTTTGTAATCAATGATCTTTCTAATTGGTATGTACGAAGATCTAGGAGAAGGCTGTGGGATGAAGCAGATAGCCATGACAAAAGAGCCTGTCAATTTACACTTCATGAGGTTTTATTGACAGTTAGTAAACTTATGGCCCCAATAGCTCCATTTATGCCTGATAAAATACATTATGATTTAACAGGTAGCTCAGTTCATACTGCAGATTGGCCCCTTGGTTCAGATTTAGTTGACAAAGATTTACCNCCACAGGATTTAGAATTAGAAAAACAGATGTCTATTGTAAGAATGCTTGCTGAGACTGGCCGAAAAATTAGAGTAGAGGCCAAGCGTAGACAAAGATTACCTTGTAAGGAGGGTTGGATTGTAGGAGGTCCGGATCTTAGCGAATTTCATCCTATTATTGCTGAAGAGTTAAATGTTGAGAATTTAACTACTGAAAGTAATTTAGATAGATTTCAAAAAATAGAAATATTGCCTAATCACAAAGTTTTAGGTGCAAAATGCAGGGCAGATTTACCTNAAGTTCTTTCAGNATTATCTCAAATTCAACCTGATTCACTATTATCAGATATTGAAAATGGTAAAGCAAACTTAGCGGGTTTTGATATAACAATAGATGATATTAATATCAAACGAGTAGAAAAAGAAGGTTATGCAGCTTCTACGTTCGAAGTAGAAGATATAGGCGATATTTCATTAGTACTTGATGTAGAAATTACTGAAGATTTAGTATCTAAAGGTTTAGCAAGAGAAATAACTAGACGTATTCAATCTAAAAGGAAAGATCTCGATCTAGATTTAGAAGCTTCAATATCATTAAAGGTATGGTTAGAGGAAGATTCGCCGAAATTACATAAAGAAGATTGGGACTATATAATCTCAGAAACTCGTTCAAAACCAGCAGAATTAATTATTGGAAATGGTAATGATGATTTAGACAATTTTCAAGTTGAAGAAAACAAAATTTATTTCAAGGTAAATTAATCTACAACTTTAAACACATTCTTTTTCTTCTTTTCTGTAGGTTTAAATTTTGGAACTTTTTTCTTATCATCTACAACTTTGAATGTATTTTTATTTTCTGTAGGTTTGAATTTAGGTACATTATCCTTTTTTATTGAAGGCATCTCTTCAGTCATTTTAAATGTTGGAGCACTACCAAAACTTGATTCACTTCCTCCCATAACTTTGACGCCCCCAGTTCCGGAACCTATAGACATAGAAGCTACACTTCCAGAGGTTTTTCCTAGCATACTATCAGTGTCTAATTCATCTAATTCCATAGATCCAGATGTTTTTGTAGATTCGGTACTAGGTTGACTAGATGGTGCTTTTTCAACGCCAGCTGCATTCATTTCTTTTATGGCGTCAGCTGCAGCATCTTTCACTTCTTTAGAGCCATCTCCTGTCATGATTAATGCACGATCCATCACTTCAGATGGCATTTCCCAAGATACACCTTTTGCAATTGACGCTAAACCAGTAATTGCAGTTGCTCTTACTCTGGAATCATTGTTTGCAGCTTCATTCAGAATAGAATTAACAACNTCAGTAAATTCTTGATATGATAGAGTATTAGCCTTAGTCCAGAATTTTTTGGCTGCAAAAATATCGCTAGATTGTACAGCTTTTAAGAAAGCATTACTTTTACTAGCTGCAACAGGTTTAAATTTAACTGCTTTTTTCTGAGAACTTACCTTTTTAACAATTCTTCTTTTTGGTTTATTTTTTCGTATTGTGGCTTTCTTCCCAGCTAGTTCTCTTACTCTAAATCCACTTGAACTTTTCCTTGTAGGNGCTCTAGAGGCACTGCGTCCTTTTCTTTTTGCAGCAATTGCAGCTCCACTTTCAATTTCTAGGCCCACAGGAGGCGTGAAAAGATCATCACTAACAGTTTCTTGCTGTTCTGTAGCCACAGGTTCATTTTCAGTTCCGAATTCAGCCACAAAATCAAAAGTATCTTCTAAAAAATCTTCAGAATTAATATTTGCATTTGATTCTAGAAGCTCTTTCTCTAGATTTTCATTACCTAATGAAATAATAAACATAAAACCATTAATATTTATGTAATTAGAAATAAATTCAGATATTTTTGTAAATGAACCAGATACGGCTCTTTCAATTCCTTGTAGGGTAATAACTAGTGGTTTTTTTTGTATAGATATTGCAGCTAATTTTTTCATNGATGAATCAAATTGATGAATCATTTCTACTCTATTTTCACTTGAAAGAGTAGTAGAGAGAATAACAGGAGCACTTTCATTTATTCGATTTACTAAATCAGAAGTAGTTCCGTTATTTCCAGCATTTACTTTTAGTTCTGTAACTATTTGTTGTATGAGTGGTAAGCATAAATCATTCTCAGATAAATAGCGTCTTGCATTGAATTCAATAACGCTTAATCCAACAGCTTGAAGATCATTTTCAATCTCTGTAATTGTAGCCTTTCTTTCGCCTAAAGTTCCTCCATATAGTGCTACTAATGAAGGCGGATTTGCCTTACCAGCCTGCGAGAGTATTTTTGCTGTTGTTGCAGTAGACATTAGTAATTTCCTAAAGTTCGGCTAACATTTTCACGATGAAGCTCTCTTTAAAGGTTCTCTACATGGGTTCTGAGTTGCGGGGGTCGCATAGCCTGGCCAATTGCGCCGGACTTAAGATCCGGTCCTTAGTGGTACGAGGGTTCGAATCCCTCCCCCCGCACCATCTAAATATTTGTAATGAGAACGTTTGCTCTCCAAAGGAAGATTGTAACAGCAATAATTGCAAAGACTTGCCAATTATTTCTCATTGCATCGGCCCAATTTATTTTCCTGGATTCCAGTAAGGGTTCAATTGTAGTGAATAATCCTAAGAAAAGAATTGAAATACAAATTAAAATTAAATAATACGCAGTTCCGGGGCTAAATTCAAATATTTCAGAATAAACATTCCCATTTTCATCCATTCCTACACAATTTCCTTCACCCCATATTACAGGTGATTTCATCCAACATCCACTTCCAGCACTTTGAGTAGAATCGATTAACGGTTCATCAGTTTCTAGAGCATTATCAATTAAGGCAGTAAATATTAGTAAAATAGACATTGTAATTATCAAGTTTAATGAAAACACAATAGCTATAATTTTTCTATATTCTTCAGCACGAAAAGCAAGTAATATTAATAAAAAACAAAGTAAAATAGATATAGAAAGGATGTTGTCAAGAGTATTAAACAGTGAAGAGCGATAATCACAGTTGTAAATTTTATCTATATCAGTTGTACAATCAGAACTAATGTATCCTAGTGTGTTAGTCTCATTTTCAGAAACAGGATATGTATGTTCTAAATTAGAGGAATAATGTTCTACTTCAAAATTATCTATTTCTAAATTATTTCCATTAGTTCTACTTCCTTCTATATTCAACCAAGAGAATTCAGGAATAAAAAAGAAGGATATAATACAGATTAATGCCATTATTTGGATAGTATTGTTTGCTTCGGCATTTAATTCTGTAAATGAAAAGCTAAGTCTGCTTCTCTTTGCATCTTCCTGTAGCTTGATTTCACGATCTTTTCCCAAATCGTCATAGTCAATGTTTTGTGAACTGCTATCATTTCCCTCGATTTGTTTATAATTTTCAATACTCAATTCATCTTTATCTGTAAGTAATGCAGTAATTCGCTCTCTTTCCCAATAAATAGCCGTTGAAAAGAGAGAAAATATAGCAAATAAAATGTATTGTCCTATGTTGATTTTAGCTAATCTTTCTAAATAATCAACTTCTTCCTTAGTAATCTCAGAATCAATACATCCATCTTCATCAATATCTTTACTGCTTGCATTCTCTTCAGGACACTTGTCTTTATCATTAGTAACACCATCATTATCATCATCAGCATACGTCAGATTTTCATTTATACTGTCCTCAGAATAAANGGGATAAATTGCAATTAAAAAGAAGGCGAAAACAATGGCAATAAGTGGTGCATATTTCATTTAAATTTCACACAAAATAGCACGGTGTCTATTTCTTGCGACCCATTTGTAGATATAATCAAGAATATTCATAGTTAACGGTAGGTGTGCCAAAGGCCATAAAGGCCAAGCCCACCATATTTTTCTAGCCAAAAACACAATTCCTTTTGCACCTCCATATACTTTTCGATCATCCCCAATAATTTTCATTTCCGGCAAATCGTCGCCGTCTTTGATTCCTAAAATTTTCATTACGGTTTTGTTTTGAAGAGGTTTAATTTTACAATTTCTTTTTTCTAAACTTCTTTCAAAATTACTCACACTACTTTTACAAAAACTGCACATTCCATCGTAAAGTACCCATGTTGTGGCCATTAGAAAGAGAAAGTAGGAAGATTCCAATAAATCAAGGCTAGTGTAAAAATTCCAGCAATTATTCCGAAATAAGCAAATTTATTCCATACAATTATTTTCGATCCATCCAACGGCTGCACAGGAATCATGTTAAATCCAGCCAAAATCAAGTTGATTATAATTAAAAATCTTGCAAGTTCACCTATTATCCACACATCTATATTTGCAGTAAATATGTAAAAAGGAAATGCTATAATTGCAATAATAATATTTGTTAATGGACCTACTGCAGCAATAATTCCATTTTGCCGAGCAGTAATATTTCCAGATACCATTACCGCACCAGGTGCGGCTAATAAGAAACCAAATACAGACATCATTAATGCAAAATATAGGCCGTTTTTATTTCCTCTATACTCAGCCCAACAGCCATACTGCTGCGCCATCCATTTGTGAGCTAATTCATGGAGTAAAAATCCAGTCATTACTGCTGCAAAAGCTAAAGGTAAAGTAGTTATTAGAATATTTGGATTATTCACAACGACAGATAATCCATCGCTAAGAGCTAATGTGAATGCAATAGTCAATATTCCTATTGACTCCTTTAGTTGTTCTTTCTCATAATTTGAGAACGACATTTTGGAGNTAGGTCTCCTATTAACTTGGATAGGATCTCCCCAACCATCAGATACAACATATTTAATCTGATAATTTTGATTAGTTTTTGAGGGATCTNTCCACATGATACAATCAGTACAATGCGTATTAAGATACTTATGGAACTAATTGTTTAAAGTGCAGTACAGTAAGTATTGTGTGAACGAAATAGATTCCCTCAAACAAAGAATTAAAGAACTTGAATCTTTGTTAGAAAAAGAAAAAGAATCATCTAAATCTAAAATTGAAAGAATTAAAACTGAAAACTATGATGCATTAGAGGCCTCTCAGACTAGATATCAGGGAGAGTTAGCAATACAGAGGGAAAATTTCCAAAGACAAATAGAAAAATTGAAATCTCAGATTCAGTCATTCGAAGTCTAAATTAGTACAATAATATTAAATCCTAGCTTTGTAAGATGTGAATTAGCTCCCGTGGTGTAGTCCGGCCCATCATCTCGGCCTTTCGAGCCGAATACCCGGGTTCAAATCCCGGCGGGAGCACCACTTTTTTACTAATTATAATAATTAAACCATTTCATATATGGGCTTTAAGATGTTGACAAAGATGGAATCTCCGAATCTCCAAAAATCTATGGCAATTGCAATGTTTGGAGGAGTAGTGGTTTCCTTTGCTCCAATATTATATGCATTATCAGATGCAAATCCATTAACTGGGGCATTTTTCAGAATGGCTTATGCGCTTCCCTTTCTTTTACTTATTATTTGGTTTAGAAAAGCTGATGATTCTCGCTCAAATAATACAAGGCTAATTGCCGTTGTTGCAGGATTTGCCTTTTCTCTTGACTTTCTTGCATATCACAGTACGGTAGATTGGATAGGAACAGGAATTGGTACTTTGATTGGTAATTCTCAAGTTATAATTGTAACATTAATGAGTTGGTGGTTGTTTGGTGAAAGGCCTAATCTTTCGATATTGATTTCATTACCTATAGTGATGATTGGTTTAGTATTAATATCAGGAATTTTAGACGATCAACCATACGGAGAACATCCAGTTAGAGGAGTAATTGCAGGAGTTTTTACAGCTATATTCTATTCAGCTTTTTTGATTATTTACAGATTTGCAAATAGAGAATTAGCTCCTGCAGTTAATTTGCAATTTGATTCAACTTTGGGTTGCGCTGTTGGTTTAGTTATTCTAAGTTTTTTACCTTTACAATCAATTTATGTTGATCCAATTGACTTTGAACCTAGCTTTCCAACTCATGGTTGGTTATTGATNTTAGCCCTTTTAAGTCAAGTTATTGGCTGGTTAGCAATAGCTCACTCCCTCCCTCGATTNCCTGCAGCTTACACATCCTTTGCNATTCTTTTNCAACCAACTCTCACAATAGTNTGGGGTATCTTNTTGTTGTCNGAGTCNCCTTCTTTGCAACAAGGAATAGGCATGTTTCTTATCCTTGGTTCAATAATTGCAGTTACAGTTAATGGTTCAGTAGAAAATGATTAAAAATGAAGATTATATTTGGGAGATTACTCGTAAAGTTCTTATTAATAGCCATATTTCAAAAGTTTGGGATATTATTTCTTCTGAGAGGCATTTAGAAAATTTCCATCCTTTTTGCAAAAAAAATCAAATTAAAGTATGGGATAATGATTCACATGCAGATTCAATAGAATATTACAATAATCGCATATTATATCGTAATTTTTATAATTGGTTTGAAGGTAAAGGCTTCGATTTGACTATTAGTGATTTAGAAGGCAATGATTCTCTTGTATTTTGGAGACTTTCAGAGTCAGACAAAAATACTTTATTATCAATTACAATCAAGCCTTATATCTACAACAAAGGCAGTAAATTGAAGAATTTTATTCCTTATTTTGCCTTTATTAGACCAAAGCTGGCGAATTATCTTTACTCAGTTTTAATGGGTTTGAAACACTATTCAGAAACAGATCAAACAGTTGTAAGAGATCAGTTCGGACGTCATTCTTGGTTTTCTTAATCCAAAGCTTTATCAAAACCTGACATAATTTGATAATATGTCCGAGGTAATGTGTATGGTTTGTAATGCAAAAGCTTTTGAGATTGAGATTCAAGAAGATAGCGAAGAGATTCCAGATTTAAGGAAGGGAAATAAGTATTGCTTAGATTGCTATGGCCCGCTTCAGGAACAATTTAAACTAACATTAGAAGATGTAGCAGATATATCCTCAGTCAGTAGGGATTAAGCTAGAGATAGATTAATGCATAATTTTTTTCCAGGTTTAATTGTAGGGGCGATAATTCTCCAAGTTGCTATAGTTGCCCCTTCTATGTTCAGAACTCTCGATATTGCGAATTTTGGTAAGTCAATAAGGGCCATATGGCCAAAGTTTTTCGCAATGATAGCTATTCTAGGTATGTTATCATTAATTACAGTTTATCTTAGTGATGATCTTTCAATATACCATACCCTAATTGCTTTAGTTTCTGTTGTTTTAGCAGTAATCTGCTATGCAATAATTCCAGCTACTAATCGAGCTACGGATGAAGGAGACAAAAAAACATTTAAATTACTTCATCGAATTAGTGTCGGATTTACAATCATTTTACTGATAATAAACATAATATTTCCTTTTTTGCCTTAAATTTTATTTATCTGTAGTTTGAATTACTTGAATGTCTGAGGATAGTGATTTTTGTGAAGTATGCAAAAAAGACTTATGGGAAGTAGAGTCTCTTGGGAAAAAATATTGTAATAATTGTTATGGTTCTACTTATAGTCAGGCACATGAGGCTTGGTAGTAAAAAAATTATAGATATCATCGAAAAGAATANNTGGCGCCGAGGGCGAGATTTGAACTCGCGAGGGATTGCTCCCACGGGCTTTCCAGGCCCGCGCTATACCAGGCTAAGCGACCTCGGCTGAGATTTGATACACTGGCAGGGGGTTTTAGAATTAAGCGAGGGCATACGTTTATTACGACACCTTTCAGCTGAATACACAGCTATAGAGGAATATTTGGACGAAAAACAGAAAATAGAAGCGGAGAAAAAAAAGAACTTCAAGATACGCATTAAATCGGTAATTGAAATGTTGCAAGAAACATATTACCCTGGCCATGCCACTACAGCTAAGAGAGTAATTGAGCGTCATTTNATTAGAGAATTTGGTCTCAAACCTCGTGAAGCGACTTATCACGGTGGAAATATTATTGATGAATTACAAGTAATGGGCTTATTGGAAAGAGTTCCAGAAGATGTAATTCGAAATGCTCTCCTTACAATAAATATTAGAAAATTACAAGCTCATAAAGCTTAGATTTTTGNTGCAATTTCTTTTAGAATTATTTTTGAAGCGTTAGCTTTTGTATCTTCNATCCAAATATTTTCTTTTTTCGTAATAATTGCTAATTTTGTTTTTTCATTTCCTAAAACTTCAGAATGATTGGCTATAACAAAATCACAATTTTTCAGAAGTTTCTTTCCTTTTTCTAATAATTCTTTATCTTTTAGATTAGANTCTAATTTGAAAGAACATAGTAATCCNTTGTGTTTTTTTCTTATCATTTCGATACTCTTTCTGGCTTTTTTGAGTTTAATTTCAGGTATTTTTTGGGAACTTATTTTCCCTTTACTTTTACTTGGAATAAAATCAGATAGTGCCGCAGGGACAAGTACTGCATCATATTTTNCAAGTTTAGTTATTTTTTTGTTTAAATCATCAGTAGATCTAAAATTTTCCTGAGTAATCCATTCACCAACTTGCTCCGTTGCATTTCCCATCCAAAGCTCTACATCGGCACCCATGCTAAATGCAGTCTCAGCGAGATGTTTTGCCATTTTTCCAGTAGATTTGTTAGTTATTACTCTAACATCATCAATTTCTTCGCTACTTCCTCCTCCGATAATCAGAATTTTACGTTTTTTTAAATCATTTGAGCCAGCAATTTTACATGCTTCAGCAGCGATTCTGAATTTTGAAGGTAGCTTGGCTTTACCTTCTACCATAATTGGATCTAAGACAGTTGCAAATTTCTTAACATCTTTTAGATTCTGTTTTATAATTTTTGAATTAGCCATGTTCTTGTCCATTGCAGGAGCGACAATCATTGGAGTTTTTGCACCAATACAAGTTAGAGCAACTAACATTGGCGGATTATCTCCAATTCCATGAACCATTTTTCCTAAACTAGTTGCACAGCATGGAGCAATGATTAACAAATCAGCATCATGCCCAGCAATAACGTGTTCAACTTGCCCAGTTATTTCCTTGATTATTGGTTTACCACAAGCAAATTCTAATGATTTTTCTCCTANTAATTCAAGAGCTGCACGATTTGCTACAATTGTAACATTTGCTCCATATCTAAGTAATTCTCTAGCAATTCCCACACTCTCAACACAAGAAACAGAACCGGTTATAGCTAACCAGACATTCTTATTTTTGAGATAATCTCCTTTAGGAGTAACATTGTTTGCAGGATGATGTTTATTCATTTTTTTCAGATATTTGTTTAATTATTTTCTTATATTCGCCTAAAATTAGTTCGATTTCAGTTTCTATTTTTTGCCATCCTTTTTTGAGTGATCCTTTTCTCAAATGGAAAGCACTTGTGGGAGGTCCTCCATCTGCAGCTCTGCATCTTTCGATAAGTCCCAATGATATTAATTTGTTTAAGTGTCGGTATGCAGTAGGTCTTGTAGTTTCAATCCATGCAGCTACCTCTTCTGCAGTCCATGCCCTATCTGGTCTTTGTAAGAAGCATTCATCAATGATTTTGTAAGGCATTGATTCATTGTAAGGAGAATGATGGTTGGAGAGTAATCCAATACCTCTTCCTAGTATTCCTAGGTCGGTTTCATATGTAGATTCATTCTCATTTTTTACCTCTCTTAATTTAATCTCAAAAATTTCTTCTTTTCCAACATTTATCATGTCTTCAGGTACTTCTTTTTTTGCNTCTTTCAGTTTCTTATTAAGNCTNTCAACAAGTTCACGATATGTATTCAAGCAAATTCTAGCCCTATTTTCTACACCAGACCAAGCTTTGTTTAGATCATAATGCCAGAGTCTTACTTTTTTTGGATCTTCAGCCTTCCCTGGAAAATCTTCAGTTAGAAATCCCACTTCTCTTAGCCATTGCAAATGCCTGTAGATTGCTTGTAATGGAACACCTAATTCTTTTGCTATTTCACTTGTAGTCCATGATTTTTTTGGATATGGAATTAAACATTTAGTGAAAAGTAATATTCCAGTTTGGGACCTCTTTGTAACCTTGTTTCTTCCTCCATCATTGCCTAAGAATCCAATTGCACGAAGAAAGTCTGTAACCAATTGTTCATTTGTACTTCCGTAATCATTATTTAGATTTCGAATTTTTAACTTGAACATTAATCCCACTCCCTAGTATCAAGTTTTTCTAGAATTTTAGCCTTAAANTTTCTAGCTTTTTGATTTCCAGGGTTTAGAGCTAACAAGCGATGCACATCTCCCATTGAATCGCCTAATTTCTTTTCTTCAAAATGGCACTCAGCTCTTTCCCAGAGGGCAGCCTCATCCTCAGAATCAATTTCTAAGATTCTTGAAAGTGCCATAATCAGTAATTCAATTTTATCTTGGGATCGATAAACTTTGGCAAGTTTCCTCCAACCATTTTTCAAATCAGGTCGTATGTTTACAGCTTTAGAATATCCCTTGGCATCAGCACGTTCATAATCTCCAATACTGTAGTAAATATCTCCTCGAACCATATATGGTCTGTAATCTTCATTGAGTAAAGCAATTGATTTCTCAACTGATTTTAGAGCTTCTTTTACTCTTTCTAATTTAGATTGTACTCTTCCTAATCCCAAGTATGCAAATCCATGATTACTTTCAAGTTCTAAAGCAATAACGTAAGCATCTTCAGCTTCACTTAATTTTTCTCTTCTTTCTTTCATTTGGGCTAATTTTAGCCATGCTTCACCATGTGTGTANCTTATCTCAGTAGAATTTAGGTAACAATTTTCAGCTTCTTCCCATTGCTTTAATTTTCTATGTAATTCACCTTTTTCAAACCATAAATCTTCATTATTTTGGTCAATTTCAAGTGCCATAGAATAGTAGGTAATAGATCTTCCATATTCACGATGTCCAGTTAATGCTCTTGCTTTACTGAGCCACATCCTGGAGTCCTGCATCAATACGCCATCTCTTTGAGCACGTCTAATCAATCGATTAGATGCATCTAATGCCTTACTTGGGAACCCTNTCTCTAGTAATGACTGAGATTCAGATAATATTTTTTCTCTGGCTTCACGATCAGTTCTTCTTAGGATAAATAATAATCCAGATCCNGTCATAGGCAATCCACCTCCTAAGAAGCCTCCAGAAGCGAGATTAGGTTCAATCAACCATCCAATACCAGCAAGTCCAGTAATGTAACATCCAATGACAAATCCAGCCAATTGATATCTTCTGTGATGTAAACCAGCTAGNCCCATNCCTAAGAAAAGTAGTGGAATTAGTAAGAGCCATACAGATTCTTCAATCCAACTATAGACAGACATCAGTAGAACAATAGTTAGGATTAATGATCCACCAAATGCAATAGCGAGCGCATAAGGAACCAGATTTTTCTCTAATAAACCTAATCCATAAATTAGCATTACAATGCCTATACTTCCAGCGTAAACTGAAATAGTTATTACAGCCCTGAGAGAAATCTCNGCATCACAACTAGCTTCAGAAAATTCAGTTAAACAATCATTATTTTGAATCTGGTAAATCATAAAAAATAGAGTAACTAAAACACTTCCGATAGATAAAATCATACCAGATAAGCGAACATCTACATTCTTTTCATTTATTTTGTTGTAAACATTATAGGAAATTAAAATTCCACAAATCACAGAGACTAGAAGTAAGGTTGAGAGTAAGACTCCGATATATTTTAGATATTCATGTTCTATAAAATTCCATGCAATAAAATTAAAAGTACTTATTAAGAAAATNCCTAGGGTCCACAAAACAACTTTTCTGCTTTTTCCATTTAGATATACAATGCAGTTTTTAATAAATTGAACAAGAGCGCTTTCTTCTTCATCTTCTTCTTGTTCTTCCCTTCCTAATTTCTTAGTATAATCTATAGGAGCATTTTCTTCTTCATCTTCATTACTTCCTTCTTCGGTTTCGGGCTCTTCTTCAACCACTTCTTCCTCTGTGGAAGTATCCTCAATTTTTTCTTCTTCTGACATCAAACCTTGTAAAGATATTATGGGTATATAATGCAAGTATTAAAACTGATGCTTAGAAANTTAATGACAACCGCATCCGCCGCCGCCACCTTGGCTTTGGCCTCCACCGGTACTGCATCCACATCCGCCACCACTACTCTGGGATGATCCGGAACTACATCCGCAACCTCCGCCAGTTTGAGCAGGTTGTTGGATAGGTTGAGTATAGTATGGATTTTCACCTTCAGAGTGATCGGTCATATCAACAATTTCATTTACGCCATCAACTTTTGCCACAATGTAGGACTCTACACCTTGTTTTAGAGTAATNCTAGATGCAGTACAGCCTTGGCATCCACCACCCATTGTAACGAATGCTTTACCATCATTTACACTATGTAGAGTTATGACTCCACCGTGTGAAGCGATGCTAGGATTAACGTCATTTTTAATTAATAAATTTACTTGAGTGAACAANTCTGCATCTCCAATCTCCATGACTTCTTCTTCTACAGCAGGCTCGCCGGTTTTGATTTGGTCACGTATGACTCCACCAATTTCTTTTCCAATAGCTGGCCAACTTTCAACATTATTGCCAGTTAATGTAACGGCAGAACCGCTAATACTTACTCCAGCAATGTATGGTAAATTTAGTAGTTTTTCAGCTAAAGGAGCCTTGCTTGTATCAGACTCTTTATCGAAGCTAACAGGAGAACGAGAAAGCACTTCAGTATCCAGTACAAATCTACATTTCTGTGGGTCTGCCGTTGGTTCACCGCGTATTTTTATTTCCTGCGCTAACATAATTNTCGATTTCTATACTGATTAATAAGGGTTCTTATACATCAAAAGATGAATTTTGTGCTGCATCTTCTCCAAGTTTTCTTAACAAAGAGAATGTGTAAATTCCAGCGCCAGCCCCAGGACTTGGGTCTGTGAAAGTAAATCTTACACCATATCTTCCTACAGGTACAGATTCTGTAATTTTAACATCAGGAGGTATGTCTGTTTCCTTGACAATTTTTTCTCCAGTAATTTCATCAACACAATGAGCACATGGGCACATAAATCGAATATTAAATGAAGAAATTACATGTTCAACATTATCTTGCCATTTGATAACTAAAGTTTCACCATCATTTGCCATGTTAATTTCCAGAGGTGCAAATGGAGATAATTCTTCATTGGTCACGACAGCCATTGCTTCAACTGCAATTAATGATGCAATTGAATTGATATTATCATCTGTNAATACAGTTCCATTATCCATTGCTTCACGAAGTTCTTGTTTGATTGAAATTTGTCCTAGCATAGGCAGATCAAATTCTTCAGCAGCAGACGTTCCTCCACCTTCTCCAAAAATATGGAAAATTTCATCGGAACCAGGNGGCGTGAAACCAGCCATGTTTTCAACAATACCTAGAATTGGAATTTTNACTTGTTGGAACATTCTTAATCCCTTTTCAGCAATTGTGTGAGCAACTTCCTGAGGAGTTGTTACTATTACAGCTCCAGTTAGAGGAACCGTTTGTGATAATGTAAGTTGAATATCTCCAGTTCCAGGCGGCATATCTACGAATAGATAATCTAAATCTCCCCAGTCAACAGCTCCTAAGAATTGTTGTACAAGTTGTGAAGCAATAGGNCCTCTCCAAACAACCGGCGTATCTTTATTTGCTAAGAATCCCATAGACATGATTTTCATTCCATGAGCTTCAACAGGTTCTAGTACTCCATCTTTAGCTCCACCTAATTGGTGTGATCCCAACCCGACCATGTTCGGAATACTTGGTCCGTAAACATCAATATCTAGAATGCCAACTTTAGCTCCTGCATTTGCAAATGCTTCAGCAATACATACAGTAACTGTAGATTTTCCAACACCTCCTTTTCCAGAAGCAATGGCAATAATATTTTTAACATTTTTCAGAGCTTGAGGAGTATTTTGTGCATCTAATGACGGTAATCTTTGAACTTCCCAGTCTTTTTTGATTTCAATGTTTTCAAGCCCTTCTACATCTTTTAGCGCTTCTCTACATTTTTGAGCTAATTCGTCGTGATTTGGCATTAAAGGAGCCGGCAATCTGAGTGTAAATCGAAGCTCTTTATCTCCGATTGACATTCCTTTGATGTAGCCTAAAGTGATTAGGTCTTTATTGAAATAAGAATCTTTCACGTTAGATAGTGCGTCCGTGATTTCTTTGCCGTCCATGCTAAACGTTTACCGAGTGAGGGTATATTGAATTAATCTTAAAAAAAGTTGACGGCGTACTCAAGTTCCCGTGGGCTCGCGCACCACAGTACCATTGAATACGCTGGCGGGCTTAACTTCCGTGTTCGGAATGGGAACGGGTGATCACCGCCGCTATGGCCGTCAGACAGCTCTCGATTTAGAGGCTGTATATATTATTTGACTTCAAGCCTGGTTCGTATCGTATCTTACACCGTCGGTCCACATTGTTTCATGCCAATATGTGTCATCGAAATTAGCGTCTGTTACCGTAGCTCCAGAGAACTTTGCGAATTTTAAGTCAGCTTCAGCCAATGTTACATCCGCTAGGTCTGCATCTTGGAAGTCTGCATTCGTTAGGTCAGCATAGTTGAGGTTTGCATTTGTTAGGTCAGCATCTTGGAAGTTTGCATTCGTTAGGTCAGCATAGTTGAGGTTTGCACCCGTT
>PBGF01000018.1 GCA_002718915.1 Methanobacteriota archaeon
CGTAAGGAAGATATTGGTTCCTTGTTTACTGGAGAACCTCGTGAAGGTGGAATCCCAATACCAAAAATTCTAAATGTAAGTATAACTAAATATGATACAGATTCAAAAATAGAGATTAGTAGTTTCCATAAAATGTATGAAGTATATACTTTAGTTTGTAATTTAAACAGCAAAGATACTGATTCTTTAGTTAAAGAATTGACTAATTCAGATGTTAGGATTAATTTTTCTTAGAAGTGTGGTTCTATTTTTTGCATGACTGCATCTTTTGGCATAGCTCCAACCAATCTATCTACTAGTTCACCATTCTTAAAAATCATCATTGTTGGTATAGACATAATGCCATGGGCCGATGATGTATTTGGATTTTCATCAGTGTTCATTTTTGCAATAACTATATTTTGATTTTCAGAAGCAATCTCTTCTAGAACAGGACCTAATGCCTTGCAAGGGCCGCACCAAGGTGCCCAAAAATCAACTAATACAAGTTCATTATCTTTAATAGTTTTTTCAAAATCTGTGTCAGTTACTTGGATTGTACTCATTTTTTCCTCATAGCAAATTAAGAAAATAACCATTGCTATAATATTTGTATGAGAGGCCTAGTTATAGCCTTTTTGATATATTCTTTAATTTTTTAGGCCTACCTAAACTTTATTTATACCTCTTTTTTAGGCTAACCTAAAATTGGTGCTAAAATGAAAAATTTAACCATTAACGCGATGATAGCTACTTTGTTTTTAATAACAACAAGTATGACAGGCTGCCTATCTTTTGGGGCTGTTGAATTTGACGAATGTGAAGACAAAGATAATTGTTTAACAATAGCATTTGAAACAAAGGAAGACTATCAAGATAAAGATGAAAATCCTCAGAGATTGGCAGATGAAATAGGTAAATTGTTGGGAAAAGATGTGGAAATTTATACAGTCCAAGGAGCGGCTTCAACAGTTGAAGCTCTAAGATTTGGTCACGCAGATATTGGTTTTCTTGATGGCGGGGCTGCATGGTTATCTTGGCAAAATCATGGTCTTCAAGTTTTAGCCTCTGAGCAAAAAGGCGATGGCCGTTCTTACTACGAAGCTGTAGCAATAGTCCATAAGGATTCAGAAATTGCACAAGCCGATTTGGATGATGACCCAGATACAGATCCATTTGATTTAATGAAAGGTAAGACTTCTTGTCATACGGCAGCTCTAGGAAGTGCAGGTATGCTTTTACCAATGGGATATTTGATAGCTAATGGCTATGTTGAAATAGTTGGTGATCCTGATGATATTGACTCTTTAAGAAATACAGTCACAAATCACTTTTCGGAAGATTCAAGCATTCCCAAAAGTGGAATCTACTACAAATATCAAGGTTCGTTACGTTGTATGGCTGAAGGTAAAGGAGATATTGCTTTTGTCAAGGATTTAACATTACCTACTTATTGTTCAGATGACGATCCTAAAAGTTGGTGTTTTTCTGGAGAATTTAAATCAAACTCAGATTATCATACTTTGTCAACAATCTTTGGTAAAGCTCCAGGTCACCCTATTATGTACAATCCAGAATATATGAGCGAGGAAGAAGTTACAGCACTTCAGGATGCCATATATACTATGAATCAGAGTGATAGTGGCAGGCAGATTATTGTAGATGTATTAACAACACCAGGCATTACTGTAACAAATACAACAACACATTTAGGAACTTATGGCGGAGCTATTGGAGGCGTTCCAGGAATAAATGCATACTTTAATGCAGCATATTCCACAGATCCTGACAAAGATGATTCCAATATGATGATGTATGTAGGTGTAGGCGTTGTTGTTGCATTAGCAGCAGGCGCTGGAGTTTATTGGCGTAGAAATAATATGACAGAATAAATTTGTAGTTCATCTTGCATCTAAAAATATTATTTGTATTTGCCTTATTCTTAATTCCTGCTTTTTCAGGCTGTTTAGATTCTGATGAAGCAGAGAATTTTACTTGGATTAAAAAGACGGACGGAAATTGTACAATTAGTTCAGAAGAATTATTCTGTACAACTTATTTAAAATATTTTGATACTCCAATTATTTCATCTATTAATGAAGTAACAAATGAACTGTGGGTTGCCGATTTAAATGGAGAAATTAGAACCTGGAACGGTTTCAGAGAATATTTGGTTGGTAACCTAAGTGAATATGTTTCGACATGTCATAATGAGCAGGGATTACTGGGCATGGCTTTCTCAGATAATTTTACAAATGACAGAAAAGTTTTGTTATCTTATGTAGCTAAACAAGATTGTGAGGGAGATTTTGCTTCTCCATTAGTTTTGGCAGATATATCTGTGGAAAATGAAATTTTGAATATGACAACTCTTAGAGTTTTAGCTGAAATTGAGCAACCATATAGAAATCACAATGCAGGACATTTGTTGTCAGTTAATAATAATCAATATCTGTGGGGCATAGGTGATGGAGGAAGTTCTGGCGATCCTCATAAGAACGGACAAAATTTATCAACTCCTTTGTCTTCAATATACTTTTTTCAATACAATGGTACTGGTATTTCTCCAATTTTAGAAAAAGATGATGGCTCGAAGACTTACATATTACATTCAGGCCTTAGGAATCCTTGGAAATTTAGTTTAGATGATAATGGTGGACTTTGGATTGCAGATGTTGGTCAAAATTGTTTTGAAGAAGTAAATTATATAGAAAATTGGGCTACGCCTTCCAATTTTGGCTGGTCATTACGTGAAGGAAAACATGTTTTTTCTTCTGATTCAAATTGTTCAGATTTAGTTTCTTCACCTCCAGAAGGTATCATAGATCCAGTTATAGAATATAGTCATTCAGAAGGGCATTGTTCAATAACGGGAGGTTTTTGGCTAAATGAAGATTCTCCATTTGGTGAGGGTTATATTCATGGAGATTTTTGTACAGGTTCAGTTCGTTTGGTTGAAAGAAATAATAATACTTGGGAAGAAAAGCAATTGTTTGATTCAGATTTACAAATTGTGGGTTTTGGTCAAGGTTTAAATAATGAATTGCTAATTTTCCATTGGGGTGGAACTATATTCGAAATATCGGCCTTAGGGAAAAATAATGAATAGTAAAAAAATAGGTTACCTCGCAGGAGTCTTTGATTTTTGTCATGAGGGACATATTAGCATAATTACTAGGGCTTTGAAATTATGTGATAAGCTTATTGTAGCGGTAGTTTCAGATTCTTTTGCATTAAAATATAAAAAGCAAAGAATAGAGTATAATGAAGACGAAAGAGTAGCAATGATAGAGTCACTTGATTTGGTGGACGATGTTGTAATTGTAGATAACAATGATCACAAATCCTTTTTTGATGAATATAATGTAACTCATCTTTTTCATGGAACTGATTGGGAAAAAGAGTCTTACATTGATTTTATGGGGCGTGAAGATATAGAAAATAGAAACATCAAAGTATCTATGCTTTCACATACAAAAGGAATTAGTAGTACTTTACTGCGTAACCTACAAATAGAGAGTAAGACAATAAATCAAACACAGGAGAAATAATTGTATGAAAATAGGAATATTTTACGGTTCAAGCACAGGCAATACTGAAACGGCTGCAGAGTTGATTTCAGAGAATTTTAGCGAGCATGATTGCACAGTCCAAGACGTAAGCTCTATTGAGCCAGATGATTTACTTGGATATGATTTTTTAATTTTAGGTATTTCAACATGGTACGTTGGAGAAGCCCAAGATGATTGGATAGACCTTTTGGATGATATGGAAGGTATGGATTTCAATGGTGTAAAATTTGCTATATTTGGCCAAGGCGATCAATTAGGTTATCCAGATACATTCCAGGATGGAATGGGTATGGTTTACGAGAAGATGATTGAAGGTGGAGGAGTAGCTCTAGGTTTCACTTCAACAGAAGGATATGATTTTGATGAATCCAGAGGCGTAATTGATGGCCAATTCTGTGGTTTATCTTTAGATGAGGATAACCAAGGTGAAATGACTGATGAAAGAATAGAAAGTTGGTGCCAAGAGCTTCACGACCAACTTTGAAATGAAGAATATTTTATTCAGTCTTTTTCAATTTTTTCTTAAAGTATTAGATAAATTTTTTCCTAAATCTGATAATATTGTTATTTTTACATTAAAGTCTTCTATAGATTTTCGAGATAATGTACGTTTTCTTTTCGACTCCTTGTCAGATTCTCCGAAAATAGAATGTATTCTCTTATTTTACAATGATCCTTTACTTCATAAGAGCTCAGTAAATTTTTACAGTTTTTCAGGTATTCTTTACTGGCTTAGAGCGAGATATATAGTAATACATCATGGAACTCAGGATATTCCATTTTCTCATTCCATAGATTTTCGAAGAAGAAATGTAGTTAATTTATGGCATGGAATTACGGTAAAAAGTTTAGGCTATAGAATTAAAAATCATTCGAAAGATTCACTTAAGTCTGAAATAGATAATTATCGGTTTATGATAGGTAGTTCTGATTTAGACTCTTTTGCCATGCAAGCTTGTTTTAAGAAATCTGGAAAAAATATTTGGGTAACTGGATTGCCAAGAAATGATTTATTAGTTTGTAAGGATGAAAACATTTCTAAGAATCTGAAGAAAGGATTGCAATGGCTTGAGAATCAAATAAATCAGAGAACCATGGTTCTTTACATGCCCACATATCGCGATAATGTAGATTATAATCCCAAATTTTCTAAAGAAGAAATAAAGCAATTAGAATCATTACTTAAATCAAAAAATGCAGTACTAGGAGTTAAAATTCATCCAAATGCCCCTCCTATAGCTTTTGATTCTTTACCTATAATTAATCTTTCAGATTGCCCTTGTCAAGAAGTGGGATTATTTCTTAGGAAGGCCGATATTCTAGTCACAGATTATTCTAGCGTTTGGGTCGATTTTCTGCTAATGGATCGCCAAATTGTGAGCTATTGTCCAGATTTACTTAATTATGAAGAAACACGAGGGCTGTTGTATGATTATAGTTATATTTTTCCAGGTAAAATTAATCAAACATTTGAATTATTTTTGACTGAACTTAGAAAATCATTTTCAACTTCTATCACTGAAAAGCAATTTCGAATTAAACACTTATTTCATAAATTCTTAGATGGCAAAAATTCAGAAAGAGTTAGCAAAAAGATTTTATCCAGTTTATAAATTTAGAATACTGCCAGTTGCCATCCTTTCTCAATAACTTGGTTAATTCTCTTTGGTGCAGATGATGTCGTGAATTTGTATTCTCCCATTATCGGAGTTAGACCTCTTTCGTTTAATGAAGCACCACAAAGAAAAACAGGACTTCCTAATTCATGGACAACGCCAATTGAAGTTTGTATTTCTTTTCGAAAATCTTCATCTCCTTTTTCTAGCCATTCAACACCTTCACCTTGGAGCATTAATGCTACATTCCGTCCATCTCCTGCTTGATATTCAGCAAGTCTTAGCGCTTCTGTAGCTCTTCTATAATCCTTTGTTCCGCTTATTATTAGGTATAAAATTCCTTTTGAGGCCATTAGTTTTGTACAATAATTTTTGCCGCAGTTTCTTTATCTAATGAAAAATTCCCTTCATCAGTTTCTACATTGTAAATTTTTTCATTTGCTTTTTTTAGCATTAGGGAATTACCAGGTCGTATTCCTTTTTCTTTCAAGATTTTGGACAATTCATTATCCTCAAATATCAATCTCACAGTTCCTGTTTTTCCTTCACCAAAATTACTCAATGGTAGATATTTATGTTCATTATTGTCTTCAATATTTATTTTATGACAAAAAAGTTCAGATTCTTTTTGAGGATCAATTCCCAAAAAAGTAGTAAGCTTATGTTCAACATCTCTTGTTAAAACGTGTTCCATTCTACATGCTACTTCTGAGGCTTCATCACCATCTACACCAAGTATTTCAGTTAAAAAGCGTTCAAGGATATTAAAGCGATGTTCAATTACGTCAGCCACGTGTTGCCCTTGCTTAGTCAGATGCACTCCGTGATATGCTTCATAATCTACAAGTCCCAAATCACCTAAACGTTGAATCATTTCAGTAACTGTTGCAGGTTTCAATTTAGTTTTTGCAGCAAGGTCAGATGTTCTTACTCTTTTTTCATCTGCAGCTAATTGATTTATGTTTTTAATCATCATTTCTGCACTTTCAGATAGAGCATCCATTCCAGCCATATTTCAAGAACCATATTGTCTTATAAAAAAATATACTTTTTGGATTTAGGGATACCTAAATTATATATAGTATCCGTTTCTACAAAAACATAATATTTTAGGAATAAAAGATAATGAAAAATTCACCTTTCTTTAGTTTGTTAGTTGTATTTTTTTTAATAATAAGTAGTTTCACATCGCATGTGTCTTCATCAGAAGAAGAGGAACAATTATACAAAATATCTGGAGATGTTTTTACATCAGAAAGTAATCAAGCAGGCAATACGTTCATTAAATTGATTCCTAGAGATTCAATTCAAACTGGAAATGAAGGCTCATATGAAATCACAGATGTAGCGCCAGGGGAACATACTATTCGAGCATATTTTTTAGAGAATGGACATACTACATCTTACCGTAAAATATTTGTTGAAGAAGATATGATTTTAGATTGGTATGAGGGCCATAATTGGGTAACTATTGAAATGTTTGATGATGTTGGAGAATATGTAGATAATAATTCAATGTCTATAATAGAACTTGTAGAATCAGATCAAACTAAAACTTTAGTGAATGGACGTACAGATTTTGGACCTTTTGAGATTGGCAAATATTATACTCTAAGAGCCTATTATGGAGAGATAGACCATAGCACACAGTATGTTCATTTTAGGATGGAAGGGTCTACTCCCAATGATTTTGATTTTAAGCATGGAATGAATAGTAGATATGGTTACATTACTTCTAGCGATGGAGAGACAATGTCAGGAATTACAGTTAGTAATGGAACATTTGAAACAATAACTAATGAGGATGGTTTTTTCCTTTTGAATAATTTAGAAGTAGGATCAACACAATCATTTACTTTCAAAAGTGGTAATATTGAAGTAGCTCCCCCTCAAACAGTAGATATAGTTTCAGGCACAGGGTGGATGAATGTTTCTGCACCAGAGAAGGTGCGTTATCCTGAAGCACCTAAATTTTCAACAGAAACTCAAACAGTTTTGCTTTCTATGTTACCAATTGATATAGCTTGGAAAGGTGGAGATAACACATTATTCTATACACTTACTTCTAACGGAGTTGAAGTGTACGAAGGGTTTTCTGATAGTTTCACATTTAATACAGATGAAGCAGGAATTTTTGAATTTCAGATTGGAGCTACAAATACAAATGGAACTACAAATAGCACTCAAAAACTCTTATTGCTAGTTTTACCTGAACAATCTTCTGATGATTTATGGAAATCTGGAATGAGTTGGGACTACCAAATCCAGTATTCCCCTGCCTCAGCATCTCTTGATGTAGATGGAATTCATAATGCAAAATATACCGTGTTAGGTAAAGAAAAGGTGATTGATGCATATGGTGTTGAAAAAGATACATTTGTTTTAAGGAAGAATGATGAATACCATTTAGAAAGAGAAAAATCATACCAATGGATTGACTGCGGAAATTTGTTACCTCTAAAAACTTACTGGGAGGATGATCCTTCATCTTCATCATATTTCCAGGAAGGTACACTCGGTTGGAATTTTACTGATGATCAAGGCAAACAAGTTGATATGCTAGGATATGAAGAAAATATAAGTTTACATTTCAATAGAACAAATATTATTGGAGTTCCGGGCCATCCGGACGGATATGATGACACTATGAATGTAGTAAACATTCAACATGATGTTCAGGTTATTACGCCAGCAGGTGAATTTTCAACAACATATGTATCTATAATTGATACTAATGATGGAATTCTTTCATGGGAATTATGGTATAATGATACTGTAAAAAATTGGGTCAAGAAAATAGACAGACTTCCAGGTTCTCATGCTGAAAAAGTGGAATATAATTTGACTTCTTTTTATATTCCTTTAGTTCCTCAATTTATAACTGAAGATAACGGGAATTATGTAGTTAATGATTATAAGATTGAATGGTCATCCTTTGAAGAAGCTGAGACGTATAATCTTCTCCAAAATGGTGAATTAGTTTATTCAGGAAATAGCACATTTTTTAATTTTGTTAATCAGATAGATGGAAATTACAAATATGAACTATACGCCATCCTTTCTTCTGAAGCTTCAATAAAAAGTGATTCTATTAGTATAAATGTTAATTTTGTACCAGAAACTCCTATTATAATCACAGAATCACAAACTATTAAGGAAGGAGAAAGCATCAATATTTCTTGGATATATAATGAAGAGGTAATTTGGTATTCAGTTATTCTAGAAAATGAAGAAGGTAATAAAATAGAAATATATAATGGAACTAATAATTTCGTTTTAATTGATGATTTAGATTTAGGACAGAATAGATTACGTGTTAAAGCTCAATTATCAGATGGAAAAATTTCAGATTTGTCAGATTCATTGTTTATTAGTGTAGATAGAAATAGTCAAGATTCACCTATGCTTTCGCCTATTTTCTTATTTGCAATATTAGTAGTAATCTCTATTTTTAGGAATAGAAAGGAAGTAAAGTGATATTTTCAGATAAAAATATAGCAATTTTTCAAGTAGCTTTGGTTCTTTTGTGCTCATTGGGAGTTTGGTATTATACAGAAACAGTTGATGAGAAAAATGATGAAGGAATTATTCAAGTCACAGATTCAAATGGGATAGTTCATTCATTTGATACCTCACCTTCACGTATAGCAATTACCAATACCTATGCAGCCAGCGTAATGAGGATGCTTGATGTGAATTTATCTTTTGTAGTTGGAGTCTCAGGGGATTTTCAAGAGGAAGAGTTATGGCCAGAATTTGTAGACACACCAATTATTCAGAATTCAGCCCATTCAGAAATTGATTTTGAAGCATTATTAGATACGCGTCCAGAAATTTATCTTGTTTTTGCAACCAATGGAATGGTAGATACAAATGCAATTAGAGAAAAGTTAGAGCCAATAGGAATTAAAGTGGTAGCTTTAGATTTTTACAAATATGATGTTTTGCGTGATGAGATATCAGTAATTGCAGACTTATTTGGAAAGCATGAAGAAGCTAATCTCCTCTTTTCAGAATTTACAGCTATTGAACTTGAAGTAGAGAGTAGAATNTCTGGTTTAAACTCCACAGAAAGNCCAGATGTAGTGATGGAGCATCATGCATCATTAACTAGAGATCCAGTNGTTTTAACAGGNACATCTCAATGGACTGATCTCATTGAAAGGGCAGGTGGAGTAAATGTTTTCAAAGATTTGCCAGGACATACAACACATGTAGACATGGAGGCAATACTTGATGCNAATCCAGATTTAATTATGTTTGATGGNATTACTTTTGATATCGGATTTAATAATTTTGATGAAAATGATAGTTGCAGCACCCATATGGATTTTATTGCAGATAGGCCNGGTTTTGACAAAATGGATGCNGTAATAAACGANAGAATGATTATTATGTCTGGAGAATTTGCAGGACCTATGATGATTCATGGNCTTCCTACTTTNGCTAAGTTGTTTCATCCAGAATTATTCAAAGATCTAGATACAGAAAAATATNTAGAGNATTATTTTACTAATTATCACAAAGTTAATAAAATAGGGAAGTTTGTTTGTAGTTCTGTAGGAAGCTAAATTTTATGGATACTCTATCCGAGAAGCACATAGAAAATACAAAAACACAATTGTTTTCTATGCTAATTATTTGCCTAATTACTTTTTTTGCAGCAATTTTTGCATTAGGCCTTGGTTCTTCAGTTAATTTAGATTTTTTTACAACAATGAAAATTGTGTTTGGCCTAGATTCAAGTAATGATATGGAATCTGCAATTATTTGGGAACTTAGATTTCCAAGGATATTAATGGCCATTATAGGAGGAGCTGCCCTTGCAATTGCAGGATCCTTAATGCAAGGTTGCTTAGGCAATCCTTTGGTTTCACCACTTACTCTGGGNGTTGCTTCAGGAGCNGCANTAGGAGCTGCCTTGGCAATTGTTCTTGGTTTTTCCATAGTCTCAAATTCAGATTTAGCAATTGTTGCAAATGCATTTTTATTTTCATTAATAGTAGTCGGTATAATAATTCAACTAGGAAATTTTAGATCGGTATCTGCTGAATCATATATCTTAGTAGGTATTGCAATAACATTCATAGCTGGAGCGATAGTTTCAACGATGCAATATTTTGCTACAGATGCTCAATTATCACAATTAGCACATTGGTCTTTTGGCAGTCTTTCTAGACCTACTTTAGAGAATACACTTTGGATTACAGTAGCNCTAGTAGGACTTCTTCCTTCAGCNTTAAGAAAGGCTTGGGATCTTAATTCCTTAGCTTTGGGNGGNGATGATTTNGCCATTTCNACAGGAGTAGATCCGGTTAAAACTCGAAAAGAAATNTTGATTCTTTCAGCTTTNATGACNTCTATTGTCATTGCTTTTACAGGACTTATTGGTTTTGTAGGTTTAGCAGCNCCNCATATGGGTCGTTTAATTGTTGGAAATGATTATCGTAAATTAATTCCATGNTCAGCTATTTTTGGTTCATTGTTAATGCTTATTGCAGATACTATTGGNAGAATATTGTTNGCACCAATAGTTATGCCAGTAGGAATTATGCTGTCTGTAATTGGTGGTCCATTTTTCATGTATNTATTGCTTAGGCATAGGGGGGCAGGTCATTGAGTGCATTTCTTGAAGTTAAAGATTTAAGCTTTAGTTGGGGTTCAAATAAAGTACTTAAAAATATAAATTTAAACATAAAGAAAAATAATTTAGTTTCCATTTTAGGAGTTAATGGTGTAGGAAAAACAACGTTACTTAAGTGCCTTAATCGNATCTTAAATCCAGACTCAGGAAAGATAGAAGTATTATCTAATGATATTTCCGAATTAAATTTACTNGAAGTATCTAAGTTNCTTTCCTACGTTCCTCAAACAGTAATGTCTAGTTTTACAATGGATGTTTTTGATGTAGTTTTATTAGGTAGGAGACCACATATTACTTGGTCAATTGGGGATGATGATAGAGAAAAAGTAAGTGAGACTCTCAATTATTTTAATTTTGAAGAATTTGCATTTAGGCGTTTTGATCAATTATCAGGGGGTGAAAGGCAAAGAGCAATAATTGCTAAGGCAGTAGCCCAAGATTCATCAATATTTTTAATGGATGAACCAACAAGTGATTTAGATCTAAAGAATCAAATTGAAGTAATGGGAAAAATAAAAGATTTAGTATCTAATAAAAAGGTTGAAAAATCAGCAATTATAGCTACACATGATATGAATATTGCAGCTAGATTTTCAGATTATATTTTTTTACTTGATAATGGCCAAATAAAGGCTGAAGGAATTCCAGAGGATGTTTTAACTGTAAAAAATATTGCAGATGTTTTTGGAGTTAATTGTGAAATACTTCCTAAGACAGTAGATGATCCTTTGAGAATTTTTATAAGAGATAGTATATTGACTAAAAAAAAGAGGAATAAGATATGACAAAAAATGAGAAAGAAATACCAAGACACCAACCTCCCAAGGGTTCTAAATCACAAGATCAAGAATTATTGTATGATCCAAATGTAGCAACGTCATCGCATGCAGAACAGGCACGTACATTAGCTTCCAAAATGAGTACAGCTACTCTTTGTACAATGTCTATTGAACCTGTAGGATATCCTTATGGTTCATTTGTTACATTTGCATTGTATAATGGCAATCCTCTTTTCCTTATTAGNGGTTTAGCAGAGCACACAAAGAATCTTGACAAAGATTGTAAAGCTTCTTTACTTATTGCTGAGGCTGGAGAAGGAAATCCTCTTGCCTTGGGTAGAGTTACTTTAATGGGAGAATGTAAAAAATTGCCAGATTCTAATATAAACGAAGCTAGAGAAATTTTTCTTTCTAAGAATCCGGATGCTAAATTTTACATAGATTTTAAGGATTTTTATTTCTATATGCTGAAGGTATCTGANGTGAGATATATTGGTGGTTTTGGCCGTATGTCATGGATAGAGGAAAATCAGTGGTTTCAGGCAGATGCAGATCCTTTGGTTCCTTATTCAAAAGATATTATAGAGCATATGAATGAAGATCACACAGATACTATGGTACTTTATTGCAAAACAATGAGTAAAGCTATAGATACTACTTCAGCAGTCATGACTGGAATAGATAGATATGGTTTTGAAATGTCGGCACATACATCAGAAGGCCCACGTCCAATCAGACTAGCTTTCAAAAAACAAGTTTCCGATGCCGAAGAAGCTAGAAAACAACTAGTNGTATTGGCTAAAGAAGCTCGAAAATTNTCAAAATAAATATTTTTTAGGCTGACCTAAATTTTATATATCTTATTGTTTAGGCTACCCTAAATTAGGGCNACCTAAAAATAAAAAAAGGTGAAAAATGGAACTAAAAAATAGTGCTATGTTTTTGGCTATGCTAGTCGTAATCTCAGCTTTCACAGGCTGTCTTGGAGACGACGATGACGACACGACAACATCNNATCCNGGNGAAGANGGCGGATATGAGTATGCAACNAATGTTGATTCTCANNGNNTACTNGTNGANGATGTNTGTGATATTAAAGCTCTNGNNGAGGAGTNNAAATGGNCTGAAATAGAAACNATCTANAANGATGGAGTTCATTCAGATAAAGGAAGTTCNATGAGAACNTTACAAGGNTTTGCTTCNGCTGAAGGNAAAATGCANCCTTATGATGATTANTACNNNNANANNGGTTCNATTGANNNNTTNNTAATGNCNGCNATTNANGGANNTGGTATTTTNNNNAANGCNTCTNANTCNGTTAGAGANCAAGCNATTGAGAAAGGTATTCAAAATGTATTNATGACAGCATATGTTATACANGANNTAAACACTGCNATNGANAAGGAAACNNNNGGNACTGCAAANGCAGTTCANAACTGGGANGAAGGNTGGGCTTTCTTCCANGGNGCATCTCCTGGTTGCGGGCCTTATGCCACCGGTGGAAAGAGGGCNGGTAANTTCGGTACAGATAATCCAAGTTTAGCTATTCTTGAAGAAATGAAAGCAGGAAGAGATNTATTGAATAATGATGGAATAACNACTGAACANGATCATGCTGATGCNGTNGTTAAGAATTTAGTTATCACATACTCACAAGCNGCTATCAGATATGCTAGCAAGATGACATCAGANGANACTNTAGCAGCAGCNCAAACTCANCANGCAGAAGGNATGGCCTTCTGGATGGTTATTGAGCCGNTAGTNGCAANATACANANTTCTGGATGTTATAACATGGATACACATGCAGCAACACATTCCAATGAAGCTGATTGTATTGCAAAAACAGATGGCAACTACACTTGGGTAGAAAATTGGGGCGCCAATACTATCAATTCCAAAGTTTATGATTTATCCATGAACTTAACAGCTGAACGTGAAAATGGCTTCGATTTCAAAGCTGAAGTTGAAAAGCACTTGCAGCCTGTTTGGGATCATTACGGAATAACTTCAACAGATATTGGAACACTCCAATAAGTTTGAAGAAAGATTGTGCTAGTCCTTTCTGACGCTGCGTCCAAGCACATGAGAGGACAATCACATGCTCTACGAAGAGCACACACCAAAACAGCCCTATGATGTATTAAGTCAGTGCGTGAGTTTGCGGAGGGCTAATTTTTGGTACAGTTGTTGTGAGTAAAACTAAATTTATAAGTAGTATGAGTTGAGGATATCAAGTATGACAGGACAGATTTATGCTGAAAATTTGAATATTGGCTATTCTGCAAATTCAGTCTTGGCAAAAATATCTAATTTTAATGTTGAATCGGGAGATATTGTTTCAATAATAGGAAAGTCAGGTATAGGAAAAACTACTTTTCTAAAAACAATAGCTAATTTAGTTAAACCTTTAGGAGGAAATTTAACGGTTTCAGGTAGATCTCCACAACGTATTAGGGGAAGGATAGGCTATATCCCTCAAAAACTTGGTTTATTGAAGCATGATACTGTTTACGGTAATGTGTTGCAAGGAGCAATTTGCCATGAGTCAATTTGGCGTTCTGTTTTTGGTTTTCATGAATCTAAGGTTATAGATAAGGTAAACGAAAGTATAGAAATAATGAATTTAAAAGAAAAAATTCATGAGCCGGTCAAGAGATTATCAGGTGGACAGCAAAGGCGAGTAGCTATCGCTAGAACGATTGCTCAGAATCCAAAGATAATACTTGCGGATGAATTTATGAGTGAGTTAGATGACGAAACAGCAAATAATGTCTGGTCAGTAATGCATGAATATGTTAAAGCAAATTCCATTACATTATTGATTGTTGAGCACAATTTAGAAAGAGCACGTCAAGCTCAGAGATGTTTTAAAATGACAAATCAGAAGGATTCATCTTTCTCAATTTTGGAGGAAATTAAATAGTGAATAATTCACGTAATAATTTTATTTCATTTATAGAACAGAGAAAATCGTTCCTCCTTGGGATAAGTATACTTTTTTTCACTTTCTTAGTATTCGTAGATTTGGTTGGAGGAAAATGGGCTTCTTTAGAGAATAGTTTGAGTAATCTTTCCAAATTTTTTTGGGAATCTCTTTGGCCTCCGGATTGGAGAGTAATAGAAGCTAGAGATTATCCAGTTTGTCGGAATAGTATAGAACTTACTTGTTCCACAGCCTACATTGGAATAGTTGAGACATTGAAAATGGCATTTGTTGGAACGGTTTTAGGTTTTGTTATTAGTCTTCCTTTAGCTATTTTTTCATCAAGAAATTTATACAGTGATAAAATCGCAATACCTACACGAATAATTTTATCAGCAATGAGAACACTTCCCAGTATTATTTGGGCAATTTTATTCGTAGTTATGGTAGGATTAGGGCCAATCGCTGGAGTTTTAGCAATGGCTTTCTACACTGTAGGTTACTTAGGTAAATTGCAGTATGAGGCAATTGAAGGATTATCCAGTTCCCCATTAGATGCTGCAAGAGCAATGGGTCTTGAAAAGATCGAAATAGTTGAAAGAGTAGTAATTCCAGAAAGTGCTAATAATTTAATTTCACAAATCCTTTTTATGTTTGAATACAATGTTCGTCAAGGATCGATTATTGGAATAGTTGGTGCAGGTGGTTTAGGTGAGGATCTTTTTCTTTATTACGACGCACAGATGTACCAGAGAGTAATATCCTTACTTATTGTATTGTTTTCTGTAGTGGTTATAATTGATTTGCTATCCATTAAGGCACGATCTTACTTTATTGAAGATAGTAATTTCAAAAGGCCTTATCTTTTTGGTAATTTTTTTAATTCTAAATAATTCAAATATTATTTGCAGCATCCATTGATTGAGGACTGATGAATACATTATTTTCATTAATCTCAATATGAGGAACTATAAGATTTGATGTGCTTGGAATTATATGTATTGGACAAGCATTCCCACAAAGTGGGGCTAAGTAATCTTCTCCCGATTCAGTCATAATCAAACGAATCCCATTCCCTGGAGGAATGATTGCATCTATTCCTTGAAATTCCATTCTCATGTATTGTCTATCATTAGGTAAAACAGTTTGAGGTTCAGAGCCACCTTCATGATATCGTATATCCATAGTTGCATGCCCTAATCTCATTCCAGTGTTAGAATCTTGCATTTCTGCAAATATTTGTCCACCATCAAAAAATGCAATTGTATCTAAATGAAGTCTTACTAATCCTGAAATATGTGTATAATCAGTTTCAGAAAAAGCAGGACAATCTAGTGTTACACTTTGCTGCGCAGCACCACCTACAACAGCAAATCCACTAACGAAAACTCCAGAGCTTTGACAATCACCTAGAGAAACGGTGGTTTTTTCAGAATGTTTAGGCGGCCAAGTTTCTTCTATTCTCCATTGTCCATCATTACGTTGAATTTGCACATTTAGATCAGGTTTTGGTCCAATGCTTTTTAGATAATATTCGAACCATTCGAATAAGTCTTGAGCCCAATCCCATCTTGTCATATTGTGTATTGCTTCAGCGCCATAACCAGTTTCTTGTGCATTATGTTTTGTCCATTGATCAGGATAATTGTGTTCCCATTGGCCTAGCATTCCTTTTACTTCAAAGCCAGCTTCTTGATAAATTTGATACCATGGTTTTCCATCTGGACTGCTGAAGACTTGATGAGGGTCCACATTCCAATCTTGCATTCCTTGTATCCAATAAATAGATCCTTGCCAATTTTCGAATGCTTTGTCTATATGTGATCTTTCATCATAATAATTTTCCATATATGGATCAAATTCACCAGCTCCGTAGGTAGTTGGACCGGCAAGTAATCCTTCTAAAATATCAGGACATATGTTGTCAAAATCATCAGCATTATAATCAACAGTACTGGAAAAATAATTCATGTGCATAATTTGGGATCTTGCTTCAGCACTACCATTTTTGTATAGAAGAGGATGTAGTGCAGTAGTTCCGCTAATTGGTACAATCGTTTTGAGATATTCACTTCCATATGCGGCAGCTTCCCATTGTGTAGCTCCTTCGTATGATTTTCCATATAATCCAACATTTCCATTACTCCATTCTTGTGAGCCTAGCCATTCAACTGCGTGGTGTATTCCCAGCCCTTCACCTTGCCCTCTATAATCAAAACATCCCGTAGAAAGCTCAGTTCCAAAAACTGCAACTTGTGCAAGAGCATAACCATGTGGAACAAAATTTTCGTAAATAAATTCACCTCTTCCAGCACTAACAATACCAGTATGACCTGATTCATCTCCTGGTCGGCCATATGAAAAATAGGGACTAATAATAGCAATAACTGGAACTTGTTCCCCTTCGAGAGTATTACTAGGTAACCAATATGAGAGATGTACATCAGCTTCAGGAGGTCCACTTTCCCATACTTCACTTGTATCTACTGTAAATGTAGCTTCTTGAACTTCCAGTGCATAATGAGGTCCAGGTTCAAGAACTCTTGAAAAAGAATGTGACATATCCCAGTCTAATTTGTGTCGATCGCTTAGATTTGGATAATAATCTTCATCATCGCCTTCACCAAATAAAGAATCTAAGCAGCCTGTGAAAGATGAAAACATCAACACCATCGTGCATAAAAGAACTTTATTCATGGCCTTTAGAAAACTGTGATATAAATTAGTTATCTTCTTAATAATATTTATTTAAATGAACATCTATGGCTTTTAAAACAAATAACAATGTCTGTAAAAAAGTTAGAATCTGTTGATGAAATAGTAGAAGAATACTGCGTATCCAGCAGTCCATTAAAGAGTAAAATTTATGTTTCATTTGGCTATCTCTTTGTATTATTTGCAATAATTGGGATATGGGTTCCAGGTTGGCCTACAGTTTCATGGGCAGTACCTGCTGCATTTTTGTTTTCATTATCTAATGAAAAGCTCTTCCGTTGGTCTCTGACAAACAAATATTTTGGTAAGTCTATGTTTGAATATTATGCAACAGGAAAGACTTTGCCTAGCCATGTAAAATATATCATAGCATTTTCTATATTTTTGATGTCTTCATTTTCAGCATATTTTGTTTGGCTTGTATCTACTAAAGGAGATGGCGTGTTGCAAGATCCGTCGTCATGGAATGGTGCAGATCCTGGTTTTGGTTCGTGGACTATCTTATTGGTGGGTCTTACTGGAATTTGGTATGTATTATCACAAGTTAAGTCAAGATAATGTTCTGTTAATTGTATAAACCCATTACTTGTAACTGCATTGATGACAGATAGCAAGAGAAAACATAGGCATGGAATTTATCGTTTGTATGCACCCATTTATGATAGGTTTATGGCTCCTTCTTTTGCCGATGGGCATTCAAAAATGTACAATTCTCTTAACTTAAAAGAAGGAGATAAAATTTTGGAAGTGGGCGTTGGGACGGGAATTTCCTTAAAGCATGTTCCTGATTTTGTCAAAGTAGAAGCTATAGATTATAGTGAGCCAATGTTAGTAAAAGCACGGAAAAGACAAGATAAAGGGGAATTTGCAGCAGAAATTAATTTTCAGCAAATGGATGCACATGTTCTTGAATTTGATACAGACCAATTCGATCATTGTGTCGTTGCCCATACGCTTGCAGTTGTAGCAGATCCAGAAGTAGTTCTTAGAGAAATAATACGAGTTACGAAGTCTTCAGGTTTGATAGCAATTGTTAATCATTATAAAGATAAAAAAGGAATTATTGGTACTCTATGGAATCCATTTAGAAAACGTTTAGGGCTTGGTAAGCATGTTGACTTTAAAGAGATAATAGACAAATGTGGATTAGAGTTGTTAAGCGAAGAAAGAGTAAATAATTTTACGACTCATACTAAGATGCTTGTTTGCAAAAATCCTTAATTCAATTTATGTTTAATCCAGTTTAGTGTATCTCTAACAGAGTCTTCTATATCCATAGGATTCCATCCAAGTACATCTCTTGCTTTACTCGAATCATAATTAGTTATTTTTCCCATATATTCCTTTACAGTTTCAGATGAAAGGGCAGGCGTATATCCGAACCATGATTTTGTAGTTTCAAATCTAGCGTACAATCTTATTTGCCACATAGGAGCTATCTTCGTAGGTACTTCTATTTCAGGTTCTACGTTTTTTATTATATTCATTAATTCAAATCCATCTAGACATGTTGTGCAAAGAATGTGTCTTCCTTCTGCATTATTATTTTCATAAGCAAAGATATGGGCCAAAGCTACATCTCTTACATCTACATAACCAAATGTTTGTGGAGGCAATCTGGGTAGTTCATTCTTCAAAATTTTATCAAATAAAAAAGTACTTGGTGTGTGTCTGTGGAAATAAGGTCCAATAACAGCTGTAGGATTCATGACCACCATATCAAGTTCCATTTCACGTGAAAAATCCCAAGCTCTTTTTTCAGCTTCAGTTTTAGCGTAGGAATAAGGATGCTTAGATTTTGAATTCCAATCTTTCTCAGTTAAAGCTCGTCCATTAGGTCCGCTTCTTCCAATTGCAGCAGTACTTGATGTAAAAATGATTTTTTTAACTCCAGCATTATGTGCACATTCCAAAACATTAATCCCTCCGATTATTGAAGGATTAATTATTTCGTCTTCAGGATTTCTAGCCCAGCTTTTGTATACTGCAGCTACTTGAAAAACCCCATCAATATTCTCCATAGCAGGTTCTATTGTTTCAGGTTTCATTAAGTCTAAACTTACAATTTCTACATCAAATTCATTTAAATTTTTAGTCAATTCTTTATTTTCTTTATCTCTTACACTTGCTCTAACATTATATCCTCTTTCAAAAAGTAATTTAGTAAGAGTATAACCGACATGACCATTAGCACCAGTGACAAGTACATTCTTTCCAATCATATTAGATAAATAGTTTTTTCCTATAATATTTCAATTCTTCAATGGATTCTATAATGTCTTCTAATGCCCTATGATTCTCAGCTTTTGAAGGCACCTCTCGGTCAACATCAGGATACCATCTATTTGCTAATTCTTTTATAGAAGAAACATCGACAACTCTATAGTGAAATCTATTTTCTAAATCATTCATTTGAGCATCTAAAAATCGTCTATCAGTCCCTATAGAGTTACCACAAACAGGCGGTTTGCTCTTAGATTGAATGTGTTTGTCAATAAATTTCAAAGTTTCAATTTCAGCTTCTCTTATTGTCATTGAGCTTTTTTTCACTTCATCAATAAGTCCTGATTTAGTGTGCATATCAGTAACATATGCATTCATCTTACTTAATTCCTTTTCAGAAGCATTGATAACTAAATCGGGCCCTTTAGCTATAATATTTAGTTCGGAATCAGTTATTATTGTAGCAATTTCGATTATTTTATGAATTTGTGGATTAAGTCCAGTCATTTCTAAATCAATCCATACCAATTCCTTTGCCATATATCCTGATTAGAGGCCTACTAAATAGGATTTGTAGCGATAAAGTACTATAGCCCTTTCTAATGGTAAAAACAATGGCATTTTTCAATCCTGAAAAATTTACAAATGAGGCTGTAGCAAAATTAAAAACTGAATTGTCAGATAAGGCAATTATTGCAGCATCTGGAGGTGTTGATTCTACAGTTGCAGCAGTATTAGCGGCTAAGGCAGTTAAGGATAATCTTCTTGCAATTTATGTAGATACAGGATATATGCGCTTAGGTGAATCAGACTATGTTTC